>NZ_JBHSBQ010000010.1:0-132840 GCF_042650665.1 Microvirga sp. GCM10011540
CCATCGTGCAGCGTCAGCTACATCAGGGCGAGCACGGCCTCGTCAATCTTGTCGTGGTCGATCTCCATGCGGCCACTTTACCACGCCGCAGCCGAAATTCCGCGGTCCTCGGCGGATGCGTACGATCTAGCCGCCCGTAGCAAGATTGGGCACAACGGTACTCGCACGGAACCGTGTAAAGCAACCCTCCTAGCCGTTGGGCAAGAGGCGCGCAGTGAGAGAGCCAGCTCCCACAGGAACCAGTGGCAGGGCAGCACCGCCCATAGAACCATCAGCACCAAAGTTACGGATAGCTGTAGTCCCATCGCTGCTCCGGTATCACTTCGAACTCCATGACATTCTGATCGACGTGAGTAGTTCGTGCGGATCAGCACCTGCCACTAAGAGACGAGTTACTCAGGGAGGGTAGGGAACTGGCAGCCGGGAGGACGCACGGAACAGAGTATGTCAAGCCGCATGGCACCCTTCCAGGCCGGCGTGAATCGCCTCGAGCCGCCTTTCAAGCTGTCTCGCATTCGGTACCTTCCCTAAAATGATAGACCGCTGCTGTCCTTGCTGCTTGTCTCGACAGCAGCGGCATTGAATGGTGGTCGTGAAATGGCACTTCTCGTAGGCCGAGGGTCTGCTTCAGCAAGGAACAGCGGCCGCTCCCGGAGGGCAGGGGATCGTCTCTGCATGACCTAACAGAGACATTCAGCCGACGAGCCCAAACTCGCACCGATCAGCCTGTCCGGCTAATCCCTGCCTCGACGGTCATCGCCAGCCCAGCGCTGGAGCGACATGCTTTAGGATGGCCTCGATGACATGGGCGTTGTAGTCGACGCCAAGCTGGTTCGGTATGGTCAGAAGCAGCGTGTCGGCCTCTGCAATTGCCTCATCCGCCTTGAGCTCCTCCACGAGCCTGTCCGGCTCGGCAGAGTAGGAGCGGCCGAAAATTGCGCGCATGTTGTCGATGATGCCGATCTGGTCGTTATCCTTGCCGTACCCGAAAAAGGCGCGGTCGCGGTCGTCGACGAGAGCGAAAATCGAGCGCGAGACCGAGACGCGCGGCTCATGGGCATGGCCTGCCTCCTTCCATGCTTCCCGGTAGCGACGGATCTGCTTGGCCTGCTGGACGTGGAAGGGCTCGCCCGTCTCGTCCTCCTTCAGGGTCGAGCTCTGGAGGTTCATGCCCTGCTGCGCGGCCCACACAGCAGTCGCATTGGAGGCGGACCCCCACCAGACACGCTCGCGCAGACCCTCGGAATGCGGCTCGATGCGCAGCAGGCCAGGCGGGTTAGGGAACATCGGGCGCGGGTTCGGCTGGGCAAAGCCCTCGCCTTTGAGGACGTTGAGAAGCACTTCCGTGTGGCGGCGTGCCATATCGGCGTCATTTTGGCCCTCTTCGGGCACGTAGCCGAAGTACCGCCATCCGTCGATCACCTGCTCCGGTGAGCCGCGGCTGATGCCGAGCTGGAGCCGGCCACCACTGATCAGATCGGCCGCGCCTGCATCCTCGGCCATGTAGAGTGGGTTCTCGTAGCGCATGTCGATGACGGCGGTGCCGATCTCAATGCGGCTCGTCTTCGCACCGATCGCCGCCAGCAGGGGGAAGGGCGAGGCGAGTTGGCGCGCGAAGTGATGGACGCGAAAGTACGCGCCGTCCGCGCCGAGCTCCTCGGCCGCCACGGCAAGGTCGATGGATTGGAGGAGGGCATCCTGGGCCGAGCGCGTCTGTGACTGCGGTGAAGGGGACCAGTGCCCGAACGAGAGAAAGCCAATCTTCTTCATCAGCCCGCCCTATGCAAATGCCTTCAGTTGATACGACACGATAGCAGGAAGACCGTATGTTCGTGCCGAAGTCCTCCTAAGACTGTTGCCACGGTAGATCAATCCGGCCGCATATCTGCTCAAGAAGGAAACATCGGACATTCTCGAGGGCAGGGGATCCTCGCAGCCTGGCCCGAAGCTTACCATTATTGATCTCGGGATCTCACGAGTCAGCATTGCGAGCACTCGCTGTCACGGGTACCGACGCCTTCCTGGTGGCGAGCAAGAGGCCTAGGGCTGGGCCCGCGCCAGCTCCCGCAGGCAAAACTTCTGGATCTTGCCCGTGGACGTCTTCGGCAGCTCGGTGAACACCACCGTGCGCGGGCATTTGTAGGAGGCGAGGTGCTGCTTGCACCAGGCGATCAGGTCTTCCGCCGATGCGGCCTCGTCCGGCTTGAGCTCCACGAAGGCGCACGGCGTCTCGCCCCATTTCTCGTCCGGCATCGCCACGACGGCAGCGGCCTGGACGGCAGGATGCTTGTAGAGCGCGTCCTCCACCTCGATGGAGGAGATGTTCTCGCCGCCGGAGATGATGATGTCCTTGGAGCGATCCTTGAGCTGGATGTAGCCGTCCGGATACTTGACGCCGAGATCGCCCGAATGGAACCAGCCGCCCTCGAAGGCCTTTGCGGTGGCGCCGGGATTCTTGAGATATCCCTTCATCACCACGTTGCCGCGGAACATGACCTCGCCGAGCGTCGCGCCGTCCGCGGGCACGGGCTGCATGGTTTCGGGATTGAGCACGTCGAGGGCTTCGAGAACCGGATAGCGCACGCCCTGGCGGGCTTTCTTCGCGGCGTATTCCGCCGAATCCAGCCCGTTCCATTCCTCGTGCCATTCGTTGACGACGGCCGGGCCGTAGACCTCAGTCAGGCCGTAAAGATGGGTCACGTTGAAGCCGGCATCCTTCATGGCGGCGAGCACCGCCTCCGGCGGCGGAGCGGCGGCCGTGAAGAATCGCACGATGTGGGGCAGGGGCCGTTTCTCGGCGACCGGCGCGTTGAGGAGCGTCGACATGACGATGGGGGCGCCGCACAGATGCGTGACGCCGTGATCGGCGATGGCGTCGTACATCGGCTTCGCCCGCACGGCGCGCAGGCACACATGGGTGCCGGCGACGATGGACAGCGACCAGGGGAAACACCAGCCGTTGCAGTGGAACATGGGCAACGTCCACAGATAGACCGGGTGCTGGCCCATGCCGCCGATGACGATGTTGCCTATGGCGAGCAGATAGGCGCCGCGATGGTGATAGACGACGCCCTTGGGATCGCCCGTCGTGCCGGAGGTGTAGTTGAGGGCAATCGCGTCCCACTCGTCCCGAGGCAGGCTCCAGGAGAAGTCCGGATCCCCGTCTGCCAGGAAGTCCTCGTACTCGATCTCGCCCAGGCGCTCGCCCGATCCCGAGAATTCCGGGTCGTCGTAGTCGATGACGAGCGGCTTGACGCTGGAGAGTTCAAGCGCCGCCTTCACGATGCCTGAGAACTCCCGGTCGGTGATGAGGATTTTGGCGCCGCTGTGTTCGAGCGAGAAGGCGATGATCCGGGCGTCGAGGCGGGTGTTGAGGGTGTTGAGCACCGCGCCGGCCATCGGCACGCCGTAGTGGCATTCCAGCATGGCGGGTGTGTTGGGCAGCACCACCGAAACCGTGTCGCCGCGCCCGATCCCGCACTTGGCGAGAGCCGAGGCAAGACGCCGGGAGCGGGCATAGAAATCACGGTAGCTGCGTCTGAGAGAGCCATGGATAATGGCTGTGCGCTCAGGATGAACGCTGGCGGCTCGCTCCAGGAAGGTGAGGGGCGTCAGGGGCTGAAAGTTGGCTGGATTTTTGTCGAGATCTATGTCGTAAGTGGTCAAAGTCATGGTTGTTTCTCGAAGCCCAGCCGGTGACGCTGCTCAGCAATTTGTAGATCCATGGGGATGCATGATCCTGAGCCGGTAGACATGAAAATGGAGTCCAGGGCCCCGCGAAGTGGCCCTGGACTCTGATCTTAGTGTCTACTCTTGATGAGTGGACACTCACCCTCTGCCAAGGGGCGGAATGCCTGGTCGCCGGGAATCGTTTGAACGAGCCTCAAATAATCCCAAGGCTCGCGGGACTCTTCCGGCTTCTTCACTTCGAACACGTATAGGTCATGCACCATGCGGCCGTCCTCGCGCACCCGGCCATTTTCGGCGAAGAAGTCTTTGACCGGTAGCTCCTTCATCATCCGCGCGACCGCCTCGGCCTCGTCGGTACCAGCTGCCTCAATCGCTTTGAGATAATGCAGGATCGACGAATACACGCCCGCCTGTCCCATTGTCGGCATAGCGCCATGGCGCTTATGGAAGCGCTTCGACCAGGCCCGCGTCTCGTCGTTGAGGTCCCAGTAGAAGGCCTGCGTCATCAGGAGACCCTGAGCCTGCTCCAGGCCGATCGCATGGATATCGGTGATATGCAGGTAAAGGCCTGCAAGCTGCACACCCGACTGTGTGATGCCGAATTCATGCGCCTGCTTAATGGCATTAACCGTATCAGCGCCGGCATTGGCGATGCCAATCATCTTCGCTCCTGAGCTTTGCGCCTGGAGAAGGAAGGAGGAGAAGTCATGATTGCCCTGCGGGTGCTTCACACCGCCCGCAATCTTGCCACCGGCCCTGACCACAGCGTGGGCTGTGTCTCGTTCCAGGGCGTGACCGAACGCGTAATCAGCAGTCAGAAAGAACCAAGGGCCACGGCTTGCCAGCGGCTGCCCTGTGCCCACCGCCAGGCCGTAGGTGTCATAGGTCCAGTGAATGCCGACAGTCGAGCAGAACTTACCGGTGAAGTCTGATGACCCTCCGGTGGAAGCAATCACCAGTCGGTTCTTTTGCCGCCCGATCTCCTGGACGGCTAGCATGACCGAGGAGGTCGGCAGATCGACGATTGTGTCGACCTTGTCCTCGTCGATCCAGCGTCTGGCGACCGCCGCCCCGACATCGGGCTTGTTCTGGTGATCGCCAGCCACAACCTCGATCGGCTTGCCCAGCACTGACCCGCCGAAATCCTCGATGGCCATTCGGGCCGCAATGGTCGAGCCTGTCCCGGCCATGTCGGCATAGATCCCGGACTGGTCGTTCAGCACGCCGATTTTGACGATGTTGTCGGAGACAGGCTCTGCGGCCACCGCTGGCCCATGCAGGCCTCCCAGCGCGAGGGTGCAAACTACCGCGAGTGGCGCAGCCCGGTGCTTGTAAAGCATCGGCATTTTCCTTTCATGCAGAACTGATCGCCGCAAAAAACGATGCCAAGGCTGTTCTTGTCAACGGAAAAGTTCGTTATATAGAACGAGATTTTGCGGTATGATGGCTAACAACTGTTGCATTTTGGTCTAAATGTTCCGTTGCATGTCCTCGGTCCAAACTCTCAGATGCCACACAAGTAGCGGATCTGTTCGTTACAGCGGACAAGCTACTGCATGCTAGGCGCGGTGCCTCACATTGGTACTGGCGCCATCGTGGTGCTTGCTGTGTCTGCGGGATCCATGCAGCTTTTGGATCCTTGGCTGTGGCCCGGGTCCGGTAGTACACCAGACAGGCCGCGAAGGTGCCCGGGCGCGCGTAGGCATCGACCATGATGGCGAGTTCCTCATCTGACAGCATGTCCCACTGCCGAGTCCAGTAACGATAGAAGTAGCGCAGGTACGCACCAACCGTCTCGCGGCTGTGGCCGACCAGTTCCTCAGCGAGAGGCAACTGATGGAAATGGTGATACCAGAACTCGCGCTGGGCCTGGGGCTCAAAGCGGCGCCAACTGATGCCAGGATAGAAGGGTTCAGTAGGGCCAGCGCCCGCACATGGTGCGGAAACCGGCGGGCGAGCGTCTGGGCGATTGTGGCGCCGATGTCGTGCGCGACGACCACGACGGGAGCCAGCCCGAGATGTTCGACCAAGCTGGCGAGGTTATCCGCGTGAACCTCAGAGGTGTACCCGGAGGACGGCGGCAGGTTGGGCTTTTCGCTGTCGCCGAATCCGAAGGTCAGGCGCGATCACATCGGCCAGGGAGGCAAAGCCCGAATGACGCGGCGCCAGTCGTACCAGAGCCCGGGCCAGCCATGGAACAGCAGGACCGGGTTGCCGCGGCCTTGCCGCACGTAATGCAACAGGACTTCCCGACTGCCTGGCCCCACGCCGGGTCCCCAACTTTGGATGATGGTGAGAGAGCCTGCGTGCCCGCCGAACGGTCGTTCGGTATGGGAGGATACATTGCTTTTATCCTTGGGTTGAATTGGGCGCACGGGAATAAAATCCGGGACGGCGCTCGCCGTCGCCGGAGCGGCCAGCCACAAGGGAGGTCAGGGTGCTGCGACTTGGCTCGTCGGACACGGGGTGCTGCGATGCACGCGCTCGGCGGAGGGTGGATATTTGTCCAGGAGCCGCGCAGGCCGGACGGGACGGACCGCAAAGCCGCCACCGCAGTTCGGGCAGATCCCCTTGAGCCTGTCCTCGGCACATTCGGCGCAGAATGTGCACTCAAAGGAGCAGATCCTCGCGTCTGGGCTGGCCGGTCCCGGTTGCAGCACTCGCAGTTCGGCTTCAGCGTCAACATGTCATTTCCTCGTGCGGCGGGAGCGCTACGGGGTCAGTCCGAATCGCGGTTGCGCCCAGCAGCGCGGTTCATCAGGTTAGACAGCGCTCTGAGCTGGTGCCCAGTCGCGTCGAAATTCGACGGCGACAGCCATCGCACGTACGCCGACTTCCGCGAAGACCAATCCCGTTCGGTCATGGCGAACCACGCCGTATCCCGATTCTCGCCTTTGACTACCATGTGCTGCCGAAACAGGCCCTCGTACGAGAAGCCAAAGCGGACCGCAGCGCGCTTGGAAGGCGCATTGCGGTTGTCGCACTTCCACTCGAGGCGGCGGTAGCCCAGGTCGTCGAAGACCCAGCGGGCGAGCAGGAAGATCGCTTCGGTGGCGCCCCGGCTGCGTGCCAGGCGAGGGCCGAACAGGATGTGCCCGACCTCGGCCACACCGTTGGCGGGATCAATCCGCATGAGCGCTAGACGGCCTTCGGTGCGACAGGTGTCGCGGTCGACGATGGCGAAGAACAAGGGATCCTCCGATGCGGCGGCTTGGGCGAGCCACGGCTCGAACGAGGGCCGGTCCGGGAAGGGACGATCCGTCAGGTAGCGCCAGAGCATGTCACGATCCGGTCCGCTGCCGGCCTCGAAGAGTTCATCGCCGTGCCGAGCGGGATCGAGCGGCTCGAGGCGGATGTAGTCCCCTTCCAGTCTCATCCTGTGCGGCCGCGGCCGCGGTGCCCAATCCGTCAGCGACATCGTCGTTCTCCTCATCTCATTCAGAGTAACCCGCCCGGGCCGCATCCCGGAACCGCTACGGTGCGGAACTTAGCGTTCCATTCAGTGGAATGATCGTGCTCACCTGCAACCGCGTGCACCAGGCAGCGTCCTCGCGGCGAGCACCGGAGCGGCAGCTCGGTCCGCCAGGGTGGGCTGGCTGTCGAGGGAACGTCGGGCGGCGACCGCCAATCCGCCTAGGACCAGAACCGCTCCGGCCATCTGCCACGGGCCCATCGCCTCCTCGAACAGAAGCCATGCCGCAGCGGCCGCCAGCACGGGGCGGGCAAGCGCGGTAGCGGACGCATACGATGCAGGCAGACCGTGCATCGCGTAGGCCATGAGGCCATGGCCGCCGATCTGCACGCCGAGGGCCATGGCGACGATGGGCAGCCAGCCAGGGGCCGCCGAGGGCAGAAGCGGATCGCTCGAGCCGATCGCCACAGGTGCGAGGAGGGCGGCCGCGATCCCGCTCGTCCACAGCATGATCTGCGTGGCCGACATCCGCCGGCGGAGATCCTTCACAACGAGGAAGTAGGCCGCATAGAGAAATGCCGACAGCAGCGCGAGGCCCTCCCCAAGACCCAGTCGCCAGCCCTCGAATGAAGCCCCGGTCATCAGCGCAGCCCCGCCGATCGTCACCCCATATCCAGTGAGTTGCCCCATGGAGGGGCGCTCCCGGAGGAATACAATGGCAAGGAGCGTCACGAACACCGGCGAGAGGTTCATCAGCAGGACGGCGTTCGCGACCGTCGTCTCGACGGCGGCCCAATGATTGGCCGCCATGTCGCCGACCGAGAGTAGACCCGCGGCGACCAGGAGGAGGTAATCGCGTCTGCGCAGGGGCTCTGCGTTTGCCAGCCGCGCGGGTGTGATGGCGATCAGCACACCCGTGGCGAGGACCATGCGCAACCAGAGTGTCGCGGTGGGGTCGACCGGACTGAAGCGGACGAGGAGAGGGGCAGCCGCGACGAGAACGCAACTGGCCACGAGGGCAACGAAGTAGTGCATGGGAACTCCGGGACAGGACAGGAGGCCCGGAGACGTCCGGGCCCAGATACAGGTCAGGCAGCTAGGAGAATGGACCCGGTGGTGCGTCGACCTTCGAGATCGGCATGGGCTCGGGCGGCGTCGGCGAGCGGGTAGACGGCTCCTATCGCCACGTTGATCCTGCCTTGCTCGAGCAGGGACATGAGCGCGGTCGCCGCCGTGCGGTAGGCTTCGAGGTCGGTCATGTAACCGAACACGCTCGGCCGCGAGAGCGACAGCGAGCGCCGCGGGCCGAGCTGCGCCACTTCGATCGGCGGGATCGGTCCCCCTGCCTGGCCGACGCTCGCTACGGTGCCGAACGGACGCATGGCATCGAAGGTCTCCAGCAAAGTCGATGCGCCGATGCCGTCGTAAGCCACGTCAACGCCGCGGCCGCCTGTGAGCTCCTTCACCGCATCGACGAAGCTGGTCTCCCGATAGAGAATTGCGTGGTCGAGACCTGCCGCACGGGCGATCCCGGCCTTCTCCGCGCTGCCCACAGTGCCGATCACAGTGGCACCTAGCAGCTTCGCCCATTGCGTCACGACCAGGCCCAGGCCGCCCGCGGCGGCGTGCACGAGGATAGTGGTGCCGGGCTCGACCGGATAGGTGCGGTGAAGGAGCATATGGGCCGTGATGCCGCGCAGCATGATGCCGGCGGCATCGCGCTCGGAGACGGTCGCCGGCAGGCGCAGGAGCCGCTCGGCCGGGACCAGCCGCGCGGCAGCATAGGCGCCGGCCGGAAGGGCCGTGTAGGCTACGCGGTCGCCGACTACAACGGAATCGACGCCGGCGCCGACCGCCGCGACGGTTCCTGCCCCCTCCACACCGAGGACGGCTGGAACCTGCGGCAGAGGGTAAAGGCCGGTGCGATGATAGACATCGACATAGTTCACGCCGGCGAAGGACTGGCGCACGAGCGCTTCGCCGGGACCGGGTGGAGGAAGCTCGACGGCGTCGAGCCGGAGGGTCTCGGGGCCGCCGAATTCATGGATGCGAACGACGTTGGTCATGTCTAGTCACCAGGATTGAGGAGATGCAGTCTTGGTCTGGGACCAGCTTGGCTGCTATTCGGTATTCTTGCCGGGCATCTGGGGATTTTTACGCAGAATGGATTGGGATGATCTGAGGTACTTTGCCGAACTGGCCCGGACCGGAAGCCTTTCGGCCTCCGCCCGCACGTTGCGGGTCGACCATTCCACCGTGGCCCGGCGCATCACGTCGCTCGAGGAGGCACTCGGTATCCGTCTCTTCGACCGGCTACCGCGCGGGTACGTGCTCACGCCCGAGGGCGAGCACGTGCAAGAGCATGTAGATCGCCTGGAGGAGGATGTGTTCGCCCTTCAGCGCGCCGTGCAGGGACGGGGGCCCGGATTGTCCGGCACGGTGCGGGTCAGCGCACCGCCGGCCTTCGCCAGCCTGTTTCTCGCGCCGCGTCTCAGATTGCTGCGCGAACGGCATCCCGATATCGCCCTGGAACTTTCAGGCTCCAACGTCTCCGTGAGCCTCACGCGACGCGAGGCGGACATCGCGCTTCGGCTGGCGCGGCCCGAAGGCTCGTCCCTGGTCACCCGCAAGGTGGCCACGGCCGGCTACGGGCTCTTTGCCTCACGTGCCTATGCCAGCGGGCGGGCGCCTGATGCCCTGGATCTTCTCGGCTACGAGGAGAGCTTGGAGCACGTGCCCCAGCAGCAATGGCTGCGGCGCTTCGCAAATGGACGGCCGTTCGTCTTCCGCACGAGCGATCTCGTCGGCTTGCATTCGGCGGTCAGGGCAGGTCTAGGAGCCGCGGTGCTGCCGTTCTTCGTGACCGGCAGCGACTCCGACCTCGTCTGCATTCAGCGGGAAGGGGTGCCCCGGCGCGATGTCTGGCTCGTCGTACACGAGGACGTCCGGCGCTCGCCGCGCGTGCGCGCCGTTATGAACGTGCTGGTCGAGATCCTGGGGCGCGAACGGGCCCTGTTGGAAGGGGACAACCCTGGAGAATAATGTCGTTCTGTGCATTCGTGCCCAGAAACGTCGCTCAAACACTCAGGGCAGACGGCCGGGGTCGGTGTCATAAGGGAAATGGGACAGAAGCCATCCGTCTCTGCCCTATTAACTCCCGCTACAGGAAAACAAAGATGTCATCGACCCCCAGAACCCTTCGCCAGATTGCGGGCGCGCCGTCCACACCCGGCTCCCCCGATGATGCCGCCCTCGTGCTCATCGACCATCAACGCGAGTACCTGCCGGACGGCGGCTTGCCGCTCACCGGAATCGAGGCCGCCGTCACGGAGATCGTGCGATTGCTCGATTTCGCCCGCCGCCATGGCATGCCCGTGTTTCACGTTGTCCACCATGCCCGTCCCGGTGCGCCGCTCTTCGATCCCGGCGGTCCGAGCGCGCAGATCATCGCGGGGCTCGAGCCCAATGCTGGCGAAGATGTCATTGCAAAGTCCCTGCCCAACGCCTTCGCGGGCACGGATCTGCACGATCGGGTTCAGGCAACGGGCCGTATGGACCTGCTCATTGCGGGCTTCGCCACCCATATGTGCGTCAGTTCCACCGTGCGGGCCGCCCTCGATCTCGGGTACAGGGCCACGGTCGTGGCGTCGGCGACGGCAACGCGCGACCTGCCGTCCCCGCTGGGCAGCGGGGAAATCGTCTCGGCCGAAGTGGTGCAGCAGGGGACGCTCGCAGCCCTGGCCGATCGGTTCGCCATCGTCATGCCCGATGCCGAGGCTCTTGCCCAGGCGATGCAGACTGAGGGCCAGCATGAGGTGGTTTCCTCCCGAGGCCGTCTCCACGGGTAGTCGACCGTCCCCGGGCGGCCGGGGGACTCAGTGGATCAGGTCAGTACCGCTCCCCGTCGCCGTCGGCAGGGAGCAGGGCTTCCGGTACTCCTCTCAGGACGTCGAGGGCGCCGAGCGCCGGAGCCGCGAGATCGACAAAAGCCCGCGCCTTGGGCGGCATGCGCTGTGTGCTGGGCATCACGATGTGAACGGGCAGCGGCTCGGGCTCGAACTTGGGGATCAGCCGTACCAGGTGTCCCGCGGCGAGATCGTCGACGACCTGATAGGAGAGCGGGCGCCCGATGCCCCGGCCAGCCCTAACCGCCAGCAACATGGCGTCGATCTCGTTCACGGCCAGGCGGGGCACCAGGCGAACCACTTGCTCCCGCCCGGCGCTTCGGAAGCGCCATGCCTGTTGATCGGCGCGGTCGCTCGCGAAGATCACGTCGTGCTCGGCAAGATCCGCCGGCCGGCGCGGTAACCCGCGCCGCTCGATGTAGGCGGGGCTCGCGACGAGCAACCGCCCGACCGCTCCGACCCGCCGGGCCACGAGGCTGGAGTCCGACAGGGGACCGATGCGCACCGCGACATCGATCTCGTGCTCGATTAGGTCGAGGTTGCGGTCGGACAGGATCAGTTCGGCCCGCATCGACGGATACGCATCCAGGAAGTTCCCGATGACCGGGGCCACGTGACGGCGGCCGAACACCAGGGGCGCGGTGACGCGCAGGACCCCCCGCAAGGGTGCGCCGGAGATCTCCCCAATGGCGCTGTCGTAGCCTGAGAGCAGGCGTCTCGCATGCTCTGCGAGTTGCCGGCCCGCCTCGGTCGGGGCAAGGCGCCGGGTCGAGCGCTCGACCAGTCGCGCCCCGACCCGCTCCTCCAGCGCCGCCAGACTGCGCGTGACGGACGGCGGGGACCGCCGGAGCTTCCGTCCCGCACCGGTGAGACTGCCGGCATCCAGGATCGCGATGAAGACGGCGAGCTCGTCCAGTCGGTCCATGATCATTCCGTGAAGTGGAAAAGTGTATTGCAAATTGAGGGCATTCTTGCCGCTGAAGGCAAGGATTATTCAAGGATTATTCCTGTGGCGGTTAAACTCCTTGAGGCCAAGCGCATGTCCGACACGACAATCCTCCTGCACGGAACGGCCCTTTCCGGTCACACCCACCGTGCGGAACTCATGCTCTCCTTGCTCAGCCTGCCTTATCGCCGGGTCGACGCTCCGGATACCGTGCGCCGGACGCCAGAGTTCCTCGCCATGAATCCCCTAGGCCAGATCCCGGTGATCGAGGACGGGGAAGTGGTGCTCGCCGACAGCAACGCGATCCTCGTCTACCTGGCCAAGCGCTACGATGCGGGAGGCTCCTGGCTTCCGGAGGACCCGGCCTCCGCGGCCGCGGTCCAGCGCTGGCTGTCCGTGGCCGCGGGCGAGGTCATGTACGGGCCCGCCATGGCGCGGATGGTGACGCTGTTCGGCGCTACGGCGGACCCCGCCAGCACCGCCGCGATCGCAGCCCGGCTGCTGTCCCTCATGGAGACACACCTCGCGACGCGCAACTACCTGGCTGGAGAGGCTCCGACCATCGCCGACGTCGCCTGCTATTCCTACGTGGCTCATGCACCGGAGGGGCGGATATCCCTCGAGCCTTACCCCGCCATCCAA
The DNA here is from genome assembly GCF_042650665.1 of Microvirga sp. GCM10011540. NCBI lineage: Bacteria > Pseudomonadati > Pseudomonadota > Alphaproteobacteria > Hyphomicrobiales > Methylobacteriaceae > Microvirga > Microvirga sp. GCM10011540. Next base: position 12,596 of record NZ_JBHSBQ010000010.1, read on the forward strand.
GGGTGGTTGGGTCGGGTCGAGGCGCTGCCGCGCTTTAAGCCGATGCCGCGCTCCGCGATCCCCGACGCCGCATAAGGGTGACGCGAATGACCCAGTCCCCGTTCCATGCGGGCGAGTTGGAGGTCCAGGCCCGCGCCGGCGTGCAGGCCGCCGGCGGCGCGATCCGCGACTTCATGCCGGAGCAGCACCGTGCCTTCTTCGGCCTCCTGCCATTCCTGCCCGTCGCCACGACCGATCAGGATGGCTGGCCCGTGGCGACGATCCTCACGGGCCGGCCCGGCTTCATCGCCAGCCCCGATCCCGGGAGCCTCCACATCGCGACGCTTCCGGACGCCGCTGATCCCGTGAGGCCGTACTTGGCGTCCGGTGCCCAGGTGGGAGTGCTCGGCATCGACCTGGGCACCCGCCGGCGCAATCGGGCCAATGGCGTGATCGCCTCGACGGGAGCCGACGGGATTCTGATCTCCGTCCACCAGAGCTTCGGGAACTGCCCGCAATACATCCAGGTCCGCGACGTCCGGCCGGCTGATTCTTGGCCCGGCGTGCCCGAGCCGATCGAGGGGCTGGACGGGCCAGCCCGTACGTGGATTGGCCAGGCCGACACCTTCTTCGTGGCCAGCGGCAGTGGGTCGGTCACCGGTCCGGCGGGCGGCGTGGATATCTCGCACCGCGGGGGCACGGCAGGATTCGTCCACGTCGACGGCGACACCCTGACGATCCCCGACTACCGCGGCAACCGCTACTTCAACACCCTCGGCAACCTCCTGCTCGATCCTCGTGCGGCGCTGCTGTTCGTGGACTTCGGGTCGGGTGACCTGCTTCACGTGCAGGGCGAGGTCGAGATCCTGTGGGAGAGCGGTGGCACCTGGGGCTTCGAGGGTGCCGAGCGGCTGTGGAGGCTCCGAGTCGCGCGGGCATGGCGTCGCAAGGGCGCGCTTCCGCTCCGGTGGTTCACGCGGATCGGGGACGCTGGAGGCTGAACCGAACCATTTCCAACGCCGGGCTTCCCGGCTCCATTCCGTCGTTCCGAAAGTGCAGGAGACCGCTTGATGTACAAGCTCTACTACTCGCCCGGGGCCTGCTCCCTCGCGGCCCACATCGTCCTTGAGGAGATCGGCCTGCCTTACGAGCTTGAGCTCGTGTCGGTGCAAGGCGGTGCCACGTCTCGACCAGAGTACCTTGCCATCAACCCCAAGGGACGGGTGCCGGCGCTGGTCCGCGACGGCGAGGTCCTGACCGAGGTCGGCGCCATCCTCGTGTTCCTGGCGCGACGCCACGCGGACAGCGTGCTCCTCCCCGACGATCCATGGCTTGCCGCGCGGTGCCACGAATGGCTGTCCTGGCTGTCGAGCGAGGTGCATCCGGCATTCGGCCAGGTCTGGCGTCCGGAGCGATCCGTCGGGACGGCGGCCTATCAAGCCGATGTGCAGGCGAAAGGCCGCGAGAACGTTCGTGCCCGCCTCTCCGACATCGAGTCGCGGCTCACTGACGCCAGCGAGTATGCGGTCGGCGGTCGATACACCGTGGTTGACCCATATCTCCTCGTCTATTTCGGATGGGGGCGGTACGTGGGCGTCGACATGGCGGAATATCCGGCATTTGCGCGCCATGCGGCCCGGGTCTCGTCCCGCGAGGCGGTTCGCCGTGCACTCCTGCACGAAGGGTTGTTGAAGGCCGCATAGGTCGACGAACCCGCCTGATCATAAGCCGATGTCTTACTCAGATCCCTTCATTGCCAAGGAAGAGAATTCTATGAACCGCCTACCTGCCGATGCGGCATTGATCGTCATCGACGTCCAGCAGGCCTTCGACTTGCCGCTATGGGGCGCACGCAACAACCCGGAAGCGGAAGCCAACATTGGCCGCCTTATCGGGGGTTGGCGGCAGAGCGGCCGCCCCGTGATCCACGTGCATCACGAATCCTCATCCCCGGCCGGAGCCTTTCGGAAGGATGGGCCGGGCGTTCTGACGAAGCCCGAGGCGATGCCGAAGGAGGGCGAGAAGCTCTACTGGAAGACGGTCAATAGCGCTTTCATCGGCACCTCCCTTGAGGCCGACTTGCGCCAAGCTGGGATCACGACCCTCGTCATCGTCGGGCTGACCACCAATCACTGCGTCTCGACCACTGCCCGCATGGCCGGCAATCTCGGGTTCGAGACCTTCGTCATCGCCGATGCAACCGCGACGTTTGAACGGATGGGGCTGGACGGGCACATGCGGCCTGCCGCAGAGGTTCATGCATCCGCCCTCAGCGACCTTGACGGTGAATTCGCCACAATCGTCGGAACGCACGATATCCTGAACATAATCGGGGTCTGAACCTGAAGGTCGGCATGCCTGTGGCCGCCGTTGCCGGATTAAGCAACGAGCGCCACCGGGTCCGCGGACCCGGTGGCTGCGATCCTCGTCTAGCCGAGAGCGGGCCTGCCTCTCGCAACATGGCCCACGCGGTACGTTTGGACACTGCGGCCTGGAACCATCCCCGGCACCTTGTTCCAGAGCCGGAACCGCACCCGCGTCCACATAGTCGGTTCGAAACCCGCGACCGACGCGAGGACGTCGCCGCCCTCGACCGTCGCCCGTGCCTCGTCGCTGTCCCGCCGCCTGATTTCCTCGAGCGGCGCATGGGATTCGATCGGGAGGATCTCGCGGGTGGCGAACTTCGCTTCCCTGAACTCCGGGGCAACGCTGGTCTGCCAGACAATCCAGGTACTGACGCTTGGCCAGCCGAAGTCATTGGCGAGGGTCTGGAACCCCGGGCCGCACAGGAAGTCGCTCGTACCCTCCGCCCTGTCCCAGACGTAGAACGGGGCGTAGAGGTTCTCATGGCTTCCCAGATCGCCCCTGGCTGCCCTGAGGTAGGCCTTGAACGTCAGGTTCGGGAACCCGTCGAGCAGGAGGCCCTTGTCTCGAATGCGGCGGTCGATGATTTTCATATCGTAATCAGCCGGAAGGGCGAGGCTGTACTGCATCGCGATCATGGCCGCATCTCCACAGGCTCGAACCAATCGACGGCCCGGCCGTCCTGCACGGACTGGATGCTGATGTAGCTGAAGGTGTCGTCGGGAGCCGCTCCATGCCAATGGCGCTCGCCGGGCGCGAACCAGACGGAGTCGCCCTGACGGACGGTGATGATCGGGCCACCATCGGACTGCACGCGGCCTGTGCCCGACACGACATACAGGAGCTGGCCGCGTGGATGCGCATGCCAGTTGGTGATGGTGCCGGGATCGAGCACCGTGCGCATCGCCGTGTTCTCTCCGTCCTGACCGCCGTCCAGAAGCGGCTCGACCTGAATCGGCGCCGTGGACACACCCGCCGGTGAACGTGTCAGCCTCTCTCCGGACCGACGGATCGTCATTCGCTCTGGGTTGGATGCGCCATTCATTGCGGGGCGGACCCGAGCGCTATCGTCTGAGATCGTCTCGCCCTTGCTGAAAGACCAGTCCTCGGCCGAAGTCGTGTTGATGACGATCATCACGTCCTCCGGGCGGATCCCCGGCGACTGCCGGAGCCGTTCGACGACGCGCTTGTAGAGGCCCTTCTTGACCTCGGCTGACCGCGGTTTTCCGGCCGTGATGGCAATCAGCACGAAATCCTCCGACCGCGGGCCGCCGAGATAGGTCGGATCGAAGATCAGCTCGCCGTGTTCATGCTGGTGGATGACCTGGAAGCGATCATCGGCGGGAACGTCGAAGATCTCGACGAGGGCGCGATGCACGTTGTCGGACAATGCGCGCAGATAGTCCGGGCTCTTTCCCTTGAGGAGGGACATGCGAACGTAAGGCATAGAGTTCATCCTGGTGTTCAGCCGCTCAGCGGCCTTGACAGCCCGACACTCGCACGCAAGGGTAATCCATAAAATCAGAAAGATTAAAACAAATAGTCCTGAAAAATGGGATGATCGAAATGCGCCATGTCACCTTCGACCTGGACGTGCTCCGGAGCTTCGTCGCCGGGGTTGAGTTGGGCAGCTTCGCCAAGGCCGCCGAGCGGTTGGGCCGCTCGACATCGGCGGTGAGTACGCAACTCCAGAAGCTGGAGGGCCAAGCAGGCACGGCCCTGCTGCGCAAGGCAGGGCGGGGCTTGGCGCTGACGGAAGCGGGCGAGACGATGCTGGCCTATGCGCGCCGTCTCCTCGAACTCAACGACGAAGCCGCCGCCGCGGTTCGTGGTGTTGAGCTCGAAGGATGGATCAGGCTCGGCATGCAGGAGGACTTCGGCGAGTCGTTGTTGCCCGAGGTGCTGGGGCGGTTTGCTCGGGCTCATCCCAAAGTCCGGATTGAGGCCCGCGTCGTCCGCAATGCCGAGTTGATGGACCGGATCCTGTCGGGCCGTCTTGATCTCGCTCTGGCCTGGGACAGCGGGGTGGCGACGCCCTTCCGCGAGACCATCGCCGAACTTCCCATGTGCTGGATCGGTCCGGAGGACGGGGACATTGGATGGAGCATGACGAGCGGAGATCCCGTGCCGCTCGCCTCCCTCGAGGCGCCATGCCTGATCCGGTCCGCGGCCACGGAAGCCCTTGACCGGGCGGGCCTTGCCTGGCGACAGGCGTTCGTCAGCCCGAGCCTCTCGGGATTGTGGGCCGCGACCGCCGCAGGGCTCGGGCTGACGGTGCGCACCCCGCTTGGCCTCCCGCCACGGGTTCGCCCGTTGACCTCGGCGGCGACGGGTCTTCCGGACTTGCCCAAGCTCAATCTGGTCCTGCACCGGGGCGAGGCTGAGCCGAGTCCCGCGGTGGCTCGCCTCGCAGAGATCGCGCAGCACTCCGTACGAGAGGAAGTCACAAGGCAGACCAGGGCTTGATGATGCATCCGCTCGTGGATCCTTCCGAAGCCAGCGTGTAGGCGTCGCAAAAGGTAAGCACGGGACACATCAGGAAACACACGATGACAGGGCAGCCCCATCCGATGACCAGATGGTAAGAGCGATCAATCCGCTGCTTAGGCGAACGTCAGTATATGGCGCATCGGAAACTTTGCGCATAAGTGAGTTTGGGACTCCAAAGCGGAAGTTCCTCCAGGGTATGTCCCGAAGAGCCTTTCGGTCACGATGCAAGGGCTAGGAGCCATGCGCCGGCCCCGACGAAGGCTGCTCCCGTGATCCGTGTGATCCACCATCCCGCTGGGGTGATCTTCTCGACTAGGACGAGGATCGCGATGCCGGCGATCCATAGTACGTTCATCACCCCACCCAAGAAAAGCAGCGCCATCAGCGCCCAGCAGCACCCAATGCAGTAAAGACCATGCTCCGTCCCGAGCCTGAGAGCCGCCTGAGGCTCACGGCGAAATCCGCCATGCCGCTGAATGAAGAGGAGCGGGGATCGGCATTGCGACAGGCAGGCGTCCTTGAGCGGCGTCCACTGGTAAACGCCCGCAGCGATCAGGATCGCGCCACCAAGAGCGGTGCTCGCGCTTTTCATCATTGGGGTCAGCAGGAGAACTTGCTCAAGCGACCATTGCACCAGCGTGGCAACGAGAGCGAAACTCGTCCAAGCGAGGAGGTAGCCCCCTGCAAACCAGGCCGTTGCGGCAAAAGGCTTATGACGAGCCTGAGCCTGACGGGCCACACCCGCATAAATCAGGACCATCGGAGCCGCAGATGGCAGCATCATGCCGACCATCATGACGGCCCACATGACGAACATGAACCCAAACTCGGTGGCGCCCCAGGCGCGCAGGCTCGGTCCCGTCATTTCAGCCATATCCAGTCCCGACATTCCCATCCCCGACATGTCGGTCATCGCCGCATGATCGGCGTCCGTGGCGGAGAGCCATAGGACATAAGCCCAGGCCAACGCTGCAAGGGCACCGAGCGCAGCCAAGATCACCACACGGTCCCGCCGCAGCACGAGGTCGAGAGCCGCATCCGTCATGGGGTTGGCCGCACCACTCCAGACCCTGTCATGTGAAGATGAGCGAAGTGGGCGTGGGAGTCTTCCAGATTGAGTTCGATGGCGCCTGTTGCCGTTCCCCAGCCCCGGCCGATCTCGGCCACGGTGTATTCGAAGCCGTTAGGAAGATTGATTCGCGCCTGGTGCGGCTGACCTGTGACTGGATTGAGAATCGGCTCGCCCCGGGCGTCGATCACGCCCGGCACCCGGAGGCGCGCCGTGCGGCCATCGACATCGATCTCGAGGTCGATCCGGGCAAAGATCGGATCGTTCACCTTCTCATAGGTCGTGGCAAAGACCTGGAAGAAGGTGGCTCCAGGCTCAGTGTCCTCGCCGCTCATGATGCGCAGGAGTGCCTCCCGCTGCTCTGGGGTTGCCCGCTCATCGACAATGGGCGTCGCGTGGCCTCGCCCCTCATGGATCGCGCCTGGCCAGGCAAGGACACAGGCTACCTTGAGGCCATCGAGCTTTGTGTTGCCGTGATAGCCTTCCGCGATCTCGAACCCGGCAACGGCTTGGCAGTGGCCGTGGGTTGGCTGGGCATTGAACTGGCAGGGGCAGCCATAGTCGCAGTTGCAATGGATAAACTCGCGCCCTTTGATCGTCCATGTGACATCAGGCATGGTCACCTCCCTAGGCTCTGGCGCAGACCGCATTCGGCGGAACAGGGATAGCGATGAGCAGGATACTCCCAAGGCCCATCAGGCACCAGCCTTCTACCTCCTCAGGACAGAGGTCTGCGGATCAACTCGCAGGGTGTGATCATCCAGAACTTTCATGGAATGATCCTGTGTATCGCTCGTTTGGCGACAAAGTGACCTTGAGCGGAAATGCCAATGACCCGTGGGGAGTTTCCTGCGATAAGCGTGGTGAGACCGGAATGTCTCTGATTGGCACCGAGCTGAAGTAGAGCCAACGTCCGCTGAAGCAGGGAACACCGGACGTTCCTGGAGAGCAGAGGATCGTCAGTGTGTGGCCCAAGCGCTGAGATTCATGGCGAACGTCCGGGGGCTCTCGGCGTAGCAAATCCGAATCTAGGAAATCGATCAGGCCAACTTCGACAATCAGCAAGGATGATCAGTCGCATTCCATTGCTGAATTATTCCTCAGCCGACTTCGCTGGTACGAAATGGCTAAGTCCGATCTGCCTTTGGAACCTGCCGTGCCCCGCTTTCCGTACGAGACTGTAGACGTCTTCACCGACCGCCCCTTCGGCGGTAATCCGCTGGCTGTCTTCACTGATGCACGAGGGCTTTCCGATGCGCAGATGCAGGCATTGCGGCGGAGATGAACTACAGCGAGACAACATTCGTCCTTCCACCCGACGACCCAGCCAATGATGCCCATGTGCGCATCTTCAATCGCACGGCCGAGATGCCCTTTGCCGGACACCCAAATGTCGGCACGGCTTTTGTGCTAGCGCGCCACGGGCGGGACCGCGACGGCGTGCTGCGGTTTGAGCAGAAGGTTGGCCTCGTCGAGATCGCTGTGGAACGCGATGTGGACGGAGCGGTGACAGGGGCTGTTATCGGTGCCCCGCAGGCCTTGTCCCTCGGTATGGAATTGCCGGACGACGAGATCGCCGCCTGCACCGGGCTTTCAGTCAACGACATCGTTACAGCAGCCCACAAGCCGGTGCATGCCTCGGTGGGTGTCAAGTTCGTTCTGACGCAAGTCAAGCCAGAAGCTCTTGCTGGTGCGACGCCTGATCTCGCCGTCTTTCGCAAGCTCGTGCGGTTGCATGGCGAGTTGGCTGGACGCTTGTCACTATTCGTCTATGGGCGTGACGGCGACAGGATCCGAGCACGGATGTTCGCACCGCTCGCGGGTACCTGGGAAGACCCGGCCACGGGCAGCGCCAGCGCGACGCTCGGGGCGCTGCTGCTCTCGCTCGACGGTGGCGACAAGGCCACCTTCAGCATCACACAAGGCGTCGAGATAGGTCGGCCGAGCTTGCTCAAGGTGACGTCGTGGCGCGACGAGGATGGCTATCACTCGCGCGTCGGCGGCAGTTGCACCCCGATGTTTCAGGGCGAAGCGCTGCTTTAGAGGACTGAGAGCTCCAAAGGCGTCCTCCGCGCCATCAAGCCGGAACTCAGAAAGGTTCGCACTTGGCACGTTGGTGAAGTTGACTGAATGTTGGCTCTAGAAGGGAACGGCGGACGTAAGGATCGGAAATCTCCTTGCTTGACCCCAACCACTCATGGTGGGCAGGTGCGGATCAATCGTGAAGGTTTTATTTGGCACGATGGGTACGCATTGCCCGCTCGAGAACTGCCACGATGTGCGGATCGCCCGACTGCGCGACATTGAAGCGGAGGAATGAAGTGGCGGTCTGTGAGACACTGAACACGTTGCCCGGGGCGAGAACAACGTTCTCCTCCACGACCATGCGGGCGAGCGCGGAGGAATCCTGGTCCTCCGGCAGGCGGCACCAGAGATAGAAGCCGCCACGCGGCATGAGCCAGGGTCGGATACCGAGAGGCTCCAGCCGGGTTGCCGTTTCGCGTCGGGCCCGGGCAAGGCGCTGGCGCAATTCCTCCATGTGTTTGCGGTAGCCGCCCCCTGCGAGAATGCCGGCAATGAGCTCGGTAGCGACCGGGCTCGGCCCGCCGAAGCACGTCGCAACTTGGAGGTCGACCAGACCTTCAATCCAGTCGGCCCGTGCGGCGATGTAGCCGCACCGGATCGCGGCGGACAGCGTTTTCGAAAAGCTGCCAATCCGAATGACTCGGTTGAGCCCATCGAGCACGGCAAGACGGGGTGAGGGTTCCGGCTCGAAATCGGCAAAGATGTCGTCCTCGATGATCGTCAGGTCGTGAGCTGCGGCTGCACTTAACAGCCTGTGGGCGATCTGCGGCGACAGGGTGGCGCCGGTCGGGTTATGGAGCGCAGAGTTGGTGATGTAGAGGCGCGGTCGCTCTGCCGCGAGGATCGTCTCGAAGGCTGCTACATCGGGCCCAGTGGCTGTGTAGGGCGCGCCGACGATTCTGACTTGGTGCGCCCGAAGCAATGCCTGAAAGTTGAAGTAGCAGGGGTCATCCACCAGCACCGTGTCACCAGGCCTCAGCAGAAAACGGCAAATTAGATCAATTGCCTGTGTACCCGATCCAGTGAGCATGATCTGGTCGGGTGAAACCTCAGTACCTTCTTCGGCGAACCGGCCGAGCAGCAACCGGCGCAGAGCCGGCGAGCCACGCGTCGTTCCGTAATCGGCAAGCACTGGATCTTCAGCACGCGCCAGTGCCCGCAAGGCACGGCGAAGCGCGGTATTCGGCATCCAGTCTGCCGGTAGCCAGCCGCAACCGGGTTTCAACATCGTGGGATCGGCGTCGAGCGATTGGCGCGATACCCAGAACGGATCGACAGCCCGATCGCGCCGCGGCTCTATCTCCGCCAGCGCCAGCGGTGGCAACCCGTTGCGAGCAACGTAGAAGCCGGAACCGCGTCGGGCGCGGATTAGGCCCTCAGCCGCAAGACGGTCATAAGCCTCCACGACGGTGGACGGAGATACATTCATAGTTGTGGCAAGGCTCCGGATCGAGGGCAGCCGGTCCCCTGAAACGAGGGCACGGCTTGACACCTTCAACCGGATTGCCGCCATCACCTCACCCGTGCGGGTCAGTTCTCGGTCCTTCACGTGCGCTCCCCTGACTGTGTGGCCACCTATGCCCATACAGTATTGTGAAATCGTATGGCACTGTCTCTGTCTGAGCTAGCCTTGAAATCCTATGATCCCTGCTGAAAGGGAGATCACATGGATCGAACAGCGAACGGGTGGGGCAGCGGCCTCCTGGGTGTCATCATCTTCAGCGGCTCGTTACCGGCCACGCGGGTCGCCGTCGGCGACTTCTCGCCCCTGTTCCTGACCTCAGCCCGCGCGGTGATCGCCGCGCTTCTTGGAGCAGCCTTCCTCGTCGTGCTTCGGCAGGTGAGGCCCGGGCGCAGCGATCTTGGCTCGCTGGTCGTGGTTGCTCTCGGTGTGGTAATCGGTTTCCCATTGCTGACGGCCCTTGCGCTCCAGCACATCACCTCGGCGCACTCCATCGTCTTCATCGGCCTTCTGCCGCTTGCGACCGCCATCTTCGGCGTCCTGCGCGGCGGCGAGAGGCCGAAGCCGATGTTCTGGCTGTTTTCGGGCCTTGGTGCTGCAACGGTCGTAGGCTTTGCCCTGTCCAGCAGTGACATAGGCTCTCTCACGGGCGATCTGCTGATGGTAGCCGCGATCGTGCTTTGCGGCCTCGGATACGCTGAAGGAGCCACACTGTCCCGAAGGTTGGGCGGCTGGCAGGTCATCTCGTGGGCTCTGCTTCTGGCGCTGCCGATGATGGTGGCGGTCGCGCTGATCACGATGCCGGAATCCTGGAGCGAAATCGGCGGTCCGGCTTGGCTCGGGCTCGCCTATGTTTCGATCTTCAGCATGCTGGTCGGCTTCGTCTTCTGGTATCGCGGCCTAGCGCTCGGGGGCATTGCGGGCGTCGGGCAGTTGCAACTGCTCCAGCCCTTCTTCGGATTGGCGTTGGCGGGCCTGCTGCTTCATGAACCAGTCGCTTTGACGATGGTTGCGGTGACGGGCTTTGTGGTTCTTTGCGTCGCCGGCGCCAAGCGTTTCGCCTAAGCTTTCGAGAAGAGAACACACAGCCTCTTCGTTGTGTCGGTGCCGACTTAGGAAGGCTCCCTAGCCGCTGAGCAGAGAAAGGTCCGGACCTGGCACTTCGCGGAAGAAACACTTCGGTCTGCTCACGAGGCGGTGAGCAGATCTTTTTCATTTTACTGTCCTTTACTCTTCGACCCATAGCGGGTCTCGGCTGCTCTTGTCGAGACTGTCGCCGGGCTGTCGCAAGACCGTTCCGGGCGATGATCTATGGCTCTGGTCGACTGGTAAGACAGGGATCCAGAACGACGTAGTTCGCGGCCATCTTGCGATAGCTCCCGGTCACAGTCACGGTATCACCGATCTTCAGATCGTTCGTGGCGTACGTCACGCAGAGGACCTTCGCGTCCGGCTCATTGCAGATTCCTATATAGGCGAGCACGCCGTCGAAGTACACGAGGGTCAGGGTGCCGACCGCACTGAAGTCGATCCGGTCCAATCCCGACGGGGATGGCACACTTCGGATCATGTCCTCGATTTCATGGCAGCGGGCAGGCCGCTCAGGGATCATCTCGGCAGGGGCGAACGGGCCCTTATCACGTCTACCCTGCCCCGATGCTGCCTGGAGCGGCGTTATGACTGCCGTCAGCGTGAGAAGAACGGCACCTTCTTTTCGAAGCATGTTTCTCATAACCTGTCCCTGTCACGCAATGCTTCAGCAGCCTCCTAGACTTGCCACGCGCATGGTATGTACGTGGCAGGCAGTTTCCGTCGCCTCTCGGATCGATGAAGGACAGCATTCTCAGCGTGCGCTCGTCACGTCGGACTGCTTGTCCAGAGCGGTCAGGATCCGGTGCGCGGCTTTCACACGGGCCGGGATGGGATAGTTCCTGTTCGCCAGCATCACGACGCCAATGCCCTTGGTGGGAACAAAGGCTACATAGGCCCCGAACCCGTTCGTCGACCCGGTCTTGTTGATCAGCACATCTTCGCGGGGAGGCAGCGGCGCGCCAAACCTCGTCACTTCATTAGGTTTGAAAGATACCTGGACCGAATTGCCCTCCAGCAGTCGGTCGAGATCCGTTGGATAAGCATACATCTCCCAGGCCAAGCCCTGGATCATGTCACCGACCCTGTAGTATCCGGTATGCGTCGCCGTGATCGCGCGTTGCATCGTCTCGTCCAGGGCCGCGCTGTCCATATTCACTTCGGCAAAGCGGATGAGATCAGCCGACGTCGTCTTCACGCCATAGGCTTCTGAGTCCCAGATGCCGGGCGATACCCGAATGGGCTTGCCATTCCTTGAATAGCCGTAGGCGTAGTCGCCCATCCGATCTTGAGGAACCCTGATGTAAGTGCGTTTCAGGTCAAGCGCTGGGAAGAGCATATGCTCCATCAGGTCGTCGAAGGACTTGCCCATGCTTCGGGCGGCAAGATGGCCGAATAGGCCGATGCTCGGGTTCGAGTATTGCCGATGGGTGCCGGCGGGGTAGGCTGGGCGCCAGTTCCGGTAATAGGCGATCATCGTGTCCTGATCGGTGACATCGTCGGGAAACTGCAAGGGCAGGCCGCCCGCCGCATAGGTGCCGAGATCGAGAAGGCTGATCTCGTCGAAGCTGCTGCCTGCGAGAGCGGGCATGTAACGGCTCACCTCGTCAGAGAAGGACAATGATCCCGTCACCTGCGCATAGGATGCGAGGGTTGCGGTGAACGTTTTGCTGATCGAACCGATTTCGAACAGCGTATCCTCGGTGACCTTCCGCCCGCTCTCCTTCGAGGCGACACCATAGTTGAAGTAGGAGCGCTGGCCCCGAATCGTGACCGCCACGGCCAGGCCTGGTATATTGTACTCTTCCATCACGGGCCGGATCGCCTCATTCACGATCTGCGCGAGACGATCTTGGCTGCCGCCCTCCGCGGCATGAGCCCATGGACTGAAGAACAGGGAAGCGGCTGCAAGACTCCCGAATCGTCGCCGTGTGATCATGGCATCTTTCCTCCGTTGTCCGGCGGAACTTGACCGACGGACTGGATTCCCGCAAACGAGGAATTCTCGACGGAGCCATTAGAAAAATTTGGTCTTCGGCATGACCCGGCCATATCTCCCTCTCAACGCCTTGCGGGCATTCGAAGCCTCGGCCCGGCATCTCAGCTTCACCCGGGCTGGGCTGGAACTGCGTGTGACGCAGGCCGCGATTAGCCACCAAGTGAAAGGCCTCGAGGAGATGCTGGGCGTCAGCCTCTTTCGCAGACTGCCGAGGGGGCTTGCTTTGACGGACGAAGGGCTGGTGCTCGTGCCTGTGCTCACGGAGGCGTTTGAGCGGATCGGTGCGACGCTTGATCGGCTGGAGCATGGCCAGATCGAGGAGGTCGTCACGGTCGGGTGCAACAGCACTTTCGCGAATGGATGGTTGCTCCAGCACCTGGATGAGTTCCGGGCCCGGCATCCTCTGATTGACCTGCGCCTGCTGATCAACAACAACCGGGTCGATGTGGCGGGCGATGGCCTCGACCTCGCCCTGCGCTTTGGTAACGGATCGTGGCATGGAACCGAAGCTGTTCATCTCCTGTCGGCACCCCTATCTCCGGTGTGTGCGCCCGCGACGGCCAAGCGCCTGCGCCATCCCTCAGATCTCGCGCAGGAAACCCTGCTGCGCTCCTACCGGGTTGAGGAATGGCCTCTCTGGTTCGAGATGACAGAGACCCCGTGCCCCACCATTCGCGGACCGATGTTCGACAGTTCCGTGACGATGGCGGAGGCTGCCGCCCAGGGACTGGGCCTTGCCCTCGTTCCAGTCTGCATGTTCCAGCGCGATCTCGCCGCCGAGCGGCTCGTGCAGCCCTTCGAAGTTGGGGTGTCTGCCGGCTCCTACTGGCTGACATGGCTCAAATCCAAGCCTCTGACGCCGGGAATGGAGGCCTTCCGGGACTGGCTCCTGCTGAAGTTGGGTTGCGATTGAAGCTCTTGATCTCCGTAAATGGGTCGGTGAGGTCGGGCATATCGCCCGACCTCACGTTGGATCACGTCCGCAGGCGGCCTCGTTGATGCAGGAATCCCAGTGCGGTCAGGACGACGATGGCCATGATCGAGGAGAAGGTTGCAAGCGGCCATGCGGTGTCACCTGGCAACCGGATCACAGCCAACGTTCCACCAATGCTGACGATGAGGCTCTGCACGCAGAAATGCAGCGCCACCGCCGATCCGGCGATGTCTCCGAACTTTTCTAGGGCGCCGTTCGCCGTCACCGACACCGTGAAGACGATGCCGATTGCCATGACCCACATGGGGACGATGAACGTCCCGAAGGATGGTGCCCCGTGCACCTGCCCCATGCTTAGCAGCCCTGCGCCCAGGAGCAGCATCGCCATGCCGCGCGTGAGACTGCCAGAGTTCCCCCATCGGGCAACGAACCGCTTGGCGAAGCGCGTCGTGATAATCATCACGATCGCTGCCGTGGCAAACGCGAAACTGAATTCCAGCTCCGAATAGCCAGCCCTGTCGATGAGGATGCGGGGGGCGGTCGAGAAGAACACGAAGAACGTCCCCATGGCGGCGCTGAACCCGAGCGTGTAGGTCCAGAACCCAAGGCTGCGGAGGACGGGCAGGAACGAATGTCGTGACATGGCGGCTGTTTTCGGTCGGGTTTCACGCCAGCGGAACAGAGCATGAAGGACCGCGAGAACGGCAAGAACACCCAGCGTGACGAAGATCGAGTGCCAACCGAAGCTGTCGGCAAGGAGCGCTCCGGCGATCGGTCCTAAGGCGGGCACAAAGGCCAGCATGGAACTGAACAGGCTGTAGATGACCACGCTTTCCGGGCGATCGGCATATACATCCCGGACGGTCGCGAAGGTGGCCACCAGGGCTGCCGAGGCTCCCACCGCTTGCAGGAAGCGAAGGATAACGAAGGGAATGGCAGTCGAGGATGCAGCCAAGCAGAATGATGCCGCGGCGAACAGGATTGCACCGCTGACCAGAATGGGCCTCCGTCCGACACGATCCGAGATCGGCCCGAAGATGATTTGACCGAGCCCGAGCATCACCATGTAGAGGCTCAACGTGAGTTGGACGACGGCCGGGCTGGTGCCGAGAATGCCCGGCATGGCCGGAACGATGGGAAGGTAGATATCCATCGCCAGGGAGGCGAGAATATCGAAGGGTGCCATCAGCAAGAGCGCTGTCGGCAGGGAATAGGCCCACTTGGGGGGCTTTGGAGACATGATGAGGCATCCGCTCAAATGAGGATCATTCGGCGGCGACCTGCCTGTCAGCATAGGCTGGGATCAGTTCGACAGACGCCGCAACAACAAGGAAAGCGTTGTTGCGGCTTACTTGTCCGACGAGGGCTCGGCTCCCATGCCACGGCTCCAAGGTCATACGAGGTAAGAACAGAGATCGTCGATTAACATGGCGTCCTGGAGTAGACAATCCTCGCGGGATCTCTAGGACGAGGTCTTCCAAGACAATAAGGCTACTGGCAAGGAGACGGAGTTTGCCTTGAACATGGCCGCTCGGACCGGGCGGCATGCGGAATGACCCCTCTCCGACCTTCGGAAGGTCCGCTCTTGGGCATGACCTCCCGGTCCGGAGGCAAAGCCTTCAGGCCGGGGGACGTTAACGATCCACGCGAGTTCCTCTCTCAGGGCTCAGTAGGGGGCATTGTGGTCTTTTGGGACGCATTGGGGAGCTTCGGCTCGATAGGTGCACCTGCGGCTACAACTGGGACTGAATGGCTTTGAGGAGCCGGAAGCGCATCGCGCCGTTGTTGCTTTCGAGCGCGATCACGAAGCGCACACGCCCATGCTTCGAAGTATCGGTATAACCCGCTAAGGTGCGGACGCCGGAAAAGCTGCCGGTCTTGAAGTGAGCGCCGTCGCCGCTTTGGAGCAAGTGGGCATGGGGCTCAAAGAGGTGCAGCAATTGGGCAAGGCCGCGGGCCGTGAAGCGGTTGCCGCGGCTGATGCCCGAGCCTTCCTCAAGGTAGATGGACTCGGCGAGGCCGTGCCTGGCGAGCACCTCGTTCGCAACCTGGAGCGACTTCTCAAGGCTGACGGGCCCGCCTAGGCGGTGCCCGCCAATCTCCAGAAAGACCTGGTTAGCGATGTAGTTGTTTGAGCCTAGCAGCAACCCGGCAAGGATCTCCGAAAGCGGGCGTGATTGGCGGTGAATGTAGACCGGCTCCAGGCCCGCAGGCACGGCTCCGGTCGAGATCTTGCCCTTGACGCTGCCGCCGGCCCGCTCGATGAAAGCGGCAATCAGCTCGCCGGCATATTGCATGCCCACTGTGGGATCCTGGGTCAGGCTGATGCGACCGCGACCCTGGGCGCCCCGTGCTAGGAACTGGCTGACAGCGAGCGGCGTGATCGGGGTCTGTTTCTCGGCGGAGTGGACCGTCTTGCCCTTCCGAACAGCATGGATCGTGTTGAAGTTCACCGCGAGCGCGGAGTTCAGCGCGTTGTAGGCCTCCTCGGTGTCCTCGATGCCCGGGATACGGATGTTCGAGGGGTAGTAGCTCGCGTCCAGCACGATGCCGCTTAGCGGCTGCGTACCGGTTGCAGCGACCAGCACCGGCGCGAGCTGAGCCAGCTCTTCGGAGACAAGAAAAGGATCGCCGCCACCGCGAATGTAGAGCACTCGGTCGCCACCCAGGTAGAAGCGGGTCTCAAAGCGGTAGTCGGCGCCGAGGACTTCCATCGCCAGCCAGGCGGTTACGATCTTGGCGACGGAGGCCGGCACGAAGGGCCTATCGGCATTCTGAGCCACCAGTTCGTTGCCCTTTTCGTCCATCACGAGCACCAGCCCCGACGGAGCAAGCGCGGCGAGCTTCTCCCCAGCACCGGCCAGGGCTGGGGCAGGCATCAGGAGCAGGGCGCAGGCGAGCAGGTCAGACCGCAGGAGGGCGCTAGCCCGTGCCCTCCAATTCGTCGTTCTCGGTGATTGGCTCAACATAGCACTATAGTCTCATTGGCCTATATGGGAGTTCGAGGATTGTCCGCTTCCGCGCGGCTCCTGAGCGCTTAGCGGACATGCGTTGCGAGGGTGGTCGACGGAGAATGAAGGTGACGTTTGCCTCCTCGATCGGCAAGTTCTCGGAAATCACAGATACTTGAGGCCAGCTTCGTCAATCTAGCACCTCAGAAGTGCACCATTCTATCAACCCAGCTCCTCTCCGAAGATCCTCAGTTTGCTGGAACTATATCGATAATGTGGTTGCTGGAGCGTACGTTCAACGGCACGCTCGTGGCAGTCGTGGTCAATGATGCGTTTTGCGCATTACCACTTAGAGGGTGGTTGGCGCCCAGGATCGGACTGCACCATTCTGACTAAATAACCGACTTTACCTGCTGCGTTGATTCGCCGGCAAGCCGTTATTTCCGGGTCGTGTGTGTCGGTGCTTATTGTCAGGCCTTGTTAGACAAGTCACAGCCCATCAAGGTCATAGGCGGAGCTGTTAGCTGTCCGGGGGCACTGAAGGTTGTTGCCTGCTGCTGGGATGGATCCTGGGGCGCTTACGGTCGCTTTCGGGATCAGTGCGGTACGCCTTCATCTCGCCCCGAAACCCACTATGATCTCCTGCTTCACAGAATGAGGGAGGGTGTTCAATGCCGCGTACCTCTACCGTATCGATGCAGTTCCCCTGGTATTCTGCCGACCTTCAGGCCGCCCTGGCGGCGCTTGCGGATACTGAAGCCGAATATCGCAGCGATTGTGAGCAGCTTCGGCTTTGGGCCGGTCCTGAAATCATCAAGGAGCGGCTGCTCGCCCAACTCAAAGATCGCCATCAGCGGCTGCGCGAGCCTCTAATCCAGCGGTTGACCGAGTTACAACATCGTATGGGGCCACCGCATTAGGCGGCGCAGGCACGTTAAGCTATTCCAGCGACATCGATAGGGGGATACATGCGGCAGGCTTCATCGACGATGCTCACGGGGGTCACCCTGCTTGTAACATCGTCGCGCACCTTGGCCCAGGCACCTGCTCCGGGTGCGCTACCGGCTGATCCGGCAGTCGCGCCAGAAGGCGGTCTCGCCGACTGGTGGTGGGTGATCCTGCTGGGGATCGTGGTGATTGGTACAATCTGGTATCTCGCCCGTAGAAGGCGAGCCCCGTAGAACGACGGGAGGTATCACGTGTGTCCCTGGCGATACAGCCATACTCGTGCCGATCAGGCATTCTGGTGATGTCCAACGGGAGGGCTGCGGGGCACTTCCTCCTTGGTCCTCGGGAAACGCCTCAGCTCCAAGCTGGGGCGTTTCTCATTATCGGGAGCGGGCTGATGGCGGGAAACACAGTGACTCGAACGGAACTGAGCGAGGCGGTTCGTCAGAAGCTCGGTTTCTCGCGGGCGGAATCGGCAGAATGGGTCGGGCAGGTACTTGAGGAGATTTGCGACTGCCTCGCGGCGGGCGAGGATGTGAAACTCTCGGGCTTTGGTCACTTCATAGTGCGAGACAAAGGAGAGCGCGTCGGGCGCAACCCCAAGACCGGAGTTGAGGTGCCGATTGAGCCGCGCCGCGTTTTGGCATTTAGGCCGTCCAATGTGCTCAAGGCGCACATCAATGGCGGCAGCAACACCGTCGGCGGTTGACGTACAGTGTCATTCGAGTTTTCCCAAACATATTGTGATCAACCCAACAGCAAGTTTCTGCGTTGAGCGGCCAGTATCATCGGACACGTAGGCAGAGACCGTTAGGGTCGGAACGAAAACTTTCATCTTTACCGACGCTGAAATGGCAGACTCCATAGCGAGCGTCGAAGCTCGTCCCTCACTTCAGCGTGCTTCGGTTCTATTCGTTGCCTCCGTGAGCGCCTTTGTTGGGGCAAGTCTGTTCTTCGCCAGCCTCTGACCGACGCATGGAAGTCTGCGCCTATTCTGGGGCCGGGAACCCATGAGCGAACTGCGGGGTCTGGAAGGCATTTAGCCTACACGTCTTATCGGCCTGGAATGCCACGTGATGGCGAGAAGGATCGCCTGATGCCTACTCGGATACGCTCGACCGCTGGTCACCCTAAGCCTTGGCTACTCTGCGGATCATGACGGCCCTGATCTTCATGCTGCATGGCACCAAAAAAACTGCTCGGCTTTCCGGTCCCGCCGCAAAGCGGAATGCCGCCACTCTTCTCCCTTCATGGGACCGGCGGCGTTCTTGAGCTTGTCGGTGGAGTGGTGGTCCTTGTTGGCCTGATCACCCGTCCGGTAGCCTTCACATCCTGGCCGGGGAGATGGCCGTCGCCTACTGGATGTTTCATGCTCCTCGAAGCCTGTATCCCGTGCTCAACAGAGGGGATGCATCGATCCTCGACTGCTTCGTGTTCCTGCTGTTGATGTTTGCCGGCCCAGGAGCATGGAGCATTGACGGCGTGAGCAGGAGGACAGGTCCGCGACATTTCTGGGAACAGTGAATGGCACGCAAGGAGACGCTGCGCGCAGAGCGCAGCATCATGATGCCCGCCAGCGGAAGGGGCTTAGGCTCAGATGCTTCCGCGCTCTGAGGGTGGTATTGCTGCCGTCGCTCATTCCTTATGGAGAGCCACCTCACAACGATTAGAACACCCCAAGGCCCACCACCGCACGACGTGACCCATGGGGAACGCGGTGTGCTGGCTCTGGAGCGCTTGCCCCGAACTGCCCTGTCGTGGGTCTTGTGATGAAGCCGGTCGGAGAACCGGATGCGGTAGCGTCGCACGCCCGGTTTGATGAGCCGAGGTAGGAAGCGGGGCATTGCCGCATGGCCCAAACAACCGCGCCCATCCTAGACTCTACCGCCTGAGACCTAAGCTCGAAGGCAGCAATCCTCACGCAACCAAACCTTTCGAAAAGCGAATGGACTTCACTGCCTGACCCGGAGCTACCCGTCCAATTGGTAGAGGAAGGGGCGAAGGGTAGCCGCGGGCCGCCCAGCCATCGAGGAACTGACCAACAGCCTGTTTTCTCGGCCTAGACGGCACTTAAGGACTAACCCATCTGAGGTATCATGTACATCCGACAGGTGAAAACGGGCCAACAGGGATGGCGCTCGAACCCTGCACCATGTCCAGACGGCTGTCTCTACGACAACAGGCATCAGTAACCAGAGGGCTGCCAGGGCAGCAGGTCTGCAAACCGCCAGATCGCGAACGATTGACTGGAGTCTAGGTGAGCCTAGGATCCATACTTTGGTACTGCGTACGGAGGCGGCGCTCACAATACAATCTGGGAGGAAGCTCATGGTCAGCCTGACGATCAATGGAACTGTCCGCGAAATCGATGCTGAACCGGACACGCCTCTCTTGTGGGCCATTCGCGAACAGGCTGGATTGACCGGTACGAAATATGGATGCGGCGTCGCCCAATGCGGCGCCTGCACAGTGCATATCGACGGCCTCGCCACCCGCTCCTGCACCCTGCCTATCTCGGCGCTCTCGGCCGACCAGAAGATCGTGACGATCGAGGGACTGTCGCCGGATGCATCCCACCCTCTGCAGAAGGCCTGGCTCGAACTCGATGTGCCGCAATGCGGCTATTGCCAGACCGGCCAGATCATGGCGGCCGCGGCTCTCCTCCAGGCCAATCCCAAGCCTTCCGACGAAGATATTGTGGCCGAGATGTCCAACATCTGCCGGTGCGGGACCTACAACCGCATCAAGGCAGCCATCAAGCTTGCCGCTGGACAGAACCGCGGCTGACCGGCGACGGGAGGAATCAATGACTGCTGCACTCGACGTATCGCGCCGCACATTCCTCGTCAGCTCCGCCGCTGCCGCTGGCGGGCTTGCGCTGGGATTCACCCTTCCGTTCGGCACGGAAGCGTTGGCCCAGACATCTTCCGAGATCAACGCCTGGGTGGTGATCAGGCCTGACGACACGGTTGTGGTCCGCATCGGCCGCGTTGAAATGGGTCAGGGAACGCTCACCGGCCTAGCCCAGCTCGTTGCCGAGGAGCTGGAATGTGAGTGGGACAAGGTGACGACCGAGTATCCGACGCCGGGCCAGAACGTAGCCCGCAGCCGCGTCTGGGGCAATTTCCAGACGGCGGGCAGCCGGGGCGTGCGAGACTCGCACGACTATATGCGCAAGGGCGGAGCCGCCGCCCGCCATATGCTCATCCAGGCCGCAGCCAATGAGTGGGGAGTGCCGGCAGGCGAATGCAGCGTCGCGAAAGGTGTGATCACCCATGGGCCATCCGGACGGACCACGACCTATGGCAAGGTTGCCGAGGCAGCCTCGAAGCTCAATGCGCCCAGCGACGTCACGCTCAAGGATCCGAAGGACTGGACGATTGCCGGCAAGCCCGTGAAGCGGCTCGACACTGTCGAAAAGCTCAATGGCGCTCAGATCTACAGCATCGACGTGAAGCGGCCCGGCATGCTCAACGCCGCAATCAAGGCGAGCCCCGTCTTTGGCGGGAAGCTCAAGAGCTTCGACGCCGCCAAAGTTGAGGGCATGCCGGGTGTCAGAAAGGTCGTCCAAGTCGGCGATGATGCCGTTGCGGTTGTCGCGGATACGTGGTGGCGCGCGAAGACCGCGCTCGACGCCCTGCCGATCGAGTGGGATGCAGGGCCCAACGCGCAGCTCTCCAGCGAGACCATCGCCGAGATGCTGAAGGAAGGGTTGACTGCCGACCAGGCCTTCGTCGGCAACCGGGCGGGCGACGTCAAAGCGGTCCTGGCAAACGCGGACAAAACGGTCGAGGCGGTCTATGGTTTCCCGTATCAACACCATGCCACCATGGAGCCGATGAACGCCACCGCCCTGTGGACCGATGACCGTTGCGAAGTCTGGACGGCAACCCAGAATGCCGAGGCGGCGCTTGCGACCGCGGCCACGGCGGCGGGCCTGCCGGTGGGCCAGTGTGAAGTCTATCGCCACAACCTCGGCGGCGGCTTCGGCCGGCGTGCGACGAGCCACGATTTCGTCCGGCAGGCCGTTCTCATCGCCAAGCAGATGCCCGGAACGCCCGTGAAGCTGATCTGGTCCCGTGAGGAGGACATGCTGCACGGGCATTATCACCCAATCACCCAGGCCAAGCTGGTGGGCGCTCTCGACAAGGACGGGAACTTGACCGGGTTGCACATGCGCATTTCCGGCCAATCGATTCTTGCGGCCGTGAATCCTCAGGCCCTCCAGAACGGACGTGACCCCGCGACGTTCCAGGGGCTCAACCCGAGCGGGACGGAGGGCGTGCTTGGTTACACCATCCCGAACCTGCTCGTCGATCACGCCATGCGCAACCCGCCAGTGCCTCCCGGCTTCTGGCGAGGCGTGAACAACAACCAGAACGCCCTTTATCTCGAGAGCTTCATGGATGAGCTCGCCCACGCGGCCGGCCAGGATCCGCTCGAGTTCCGGCGCAGGCTGCTCGTGAACCACCCCAAGCACCTCGCCGTGCTCAATGCCGTGGCCGAGAGGGCAGGCTGGGGCACGCCGCCGCCGCAAGGGGTTCACCGCGGTCTCGCCCAGCATATGGGCTACGGCAGCTATGTCGCGGCCTGCGCCGAAGTCTCGGTCGACGATGACGGGGTCTTGAAAATCCATCGCATCGTGGCGGCAACAGATTGCGGGCATGCCGTCAATCCCCAGCAGATCGAGGCGCAGATTGAAGGCTCTTTCGCATATGGTCTAAGCGCCCTCCTTCTTGGCGAGATCACGCTGAAGGACGGCAAGGTCGAGCAGGAGAACTTCGATACCTATCCCGTGGTCCGCATGGAAGAGATGCCGGCTGTCGAGTCCATCGTCATGCCGTCGGGAGACTTCTGGGGCGGCGTCGGTGAGCCGACGATCTTCGTGGCGGCTCCGGCGGTTCTCAATGCGATCTTCGCCGCGACCGGCAAACGCATCCGCTCCGGGCCGTTGACAAAAGCGGACCTGCGTCGGGCGTGAGGTCGTGAACGGCGCAGGCCCGAAGGCCTTTCCGACCCGCGAGAGCTTCATGATCCTCGCGGCGATCATGATCGTTGCAGCTACACCGGCGAGGGCGCAACCGGCTGCGCCTCCCGGAGTGACGGCATGCTCCGGGTGCCATGGTCCCGGAACCGTTGGTACGGTCGTTCCCACGCTCCAGGGGCGCGAGCCGGGAGAGATCGTTGCAGCCATGCAGGCCTTCCGCACCGGCCGAAGACCGGCGACGGTCATGGACCGCATTGCGAAAGGCTTTTCCGAAGAGGAAATCCGCGCCATTGCGGCCTGGATCGGTCGGCAACGCTGAGGTGACGTCATGTCCGGAACGATGAGCCGCAGGACGTTCTTGGGATCGGCGGCGCTCGCGGCAGCTGCAGTTACGCGGTGCGCGGCGGCGCAGTCCTCCCCTCGGGTGGTGGTCATCGGGGGCGGGTTTGGAGGGGCGACCTGCGCACGGGAGCTGGGTCAAAAGGGGCTTGCCGTTGTGCTGGTCGAGCCTGAACCGACCTACACGGCGTGCCCGTTCAGCAACGCCGTGATAGCCGGGCTGCGGCCCATCGTGGCCCAACAGTTCAAGCTCGGCATGCCTGGGCCGGATGGCGTCAACATCGTCCGGCAGCTAGCTGTCCAGGTTGATCCCTGGAACCGCCGTGTCGGCCTCGCGGACGGCTCGTCCATTGATTACGACCGGCTCGTCCTCTCGCCCGGCATCGACATCAGGTTCGACGCCTTGCCCGGCTACGACGAGGATGCTTCGCTGGTGCTGCCCCACGCGTGGAAGGCAGGAGAGCAGACCGTGCTGCTGCAGCGCCAGCTTGAGGCGATGGACGATGGCGGCACCGTCATCATTGCCGCCCCGAGCAACCCGTTCCGATGCCCCCCTGGGCCTTACGAACGAGCGAGCCTGATTGCCCATTATCTCAAGATGAACAAGCCCCGCTCGAAGCTTCTCATCCTGGATGCAAAGGATAGCTTCTCAAAGCAGCGCCTGTTCCAGGATGCCTGGCGAGAGCTGTATCCGAGCATGATCGAGTGGGTGCCGCTGTCATCCGGCGGGAAAGTGATCGAGGTGGAGCCTAAGTCTAAGACGCTGGTGACGGATTTCGATCGCCACACGGGCGACGTGGTGAACGTGATTCCGCCTCAGCGGGCCGGGAAGATCGCACAGGCTGCGGGCGTCGCCGACCGGAGCGGATGGTGTCCGATCGATCCTGTCACGTTCGAGTCGCGCCTCCAGCCGAATGTCCATGTGATCGGCGATGCCTGCATCGCAGGCGGCATGCCGAAATCGGCATTCTCCGCGAATGCGCAGGCGAAGGTCTGCGCCGCTGCGGTTGCCAGCCTTCTTCGGGGAGAGACGCCCGCCGCACCGAAGCTCATCAACACCTGTTACAGCCTAGTTGCCCCCGATTACGGGATCTCGGTCGCTGGCGTCTATCGCCCTGTCGACGGTGTTCTGACCGATGTGGAAGAGGCCGGTGGGACGAGCCCGCAGAATGCTCCACCATCGTTTCGAGAGCAGGAAGCCACCTATGCCGAAGCATGGTTCAAGACCATCACCAGCGAAGTCTTCGGGTGATGTCCTGGCGATAGCGGCGGCTTCTCTCTTGCTGGTGGCATCCGCACCGATTGGGGCGCAGGAGATGCGCTTTTTCGAGATCGTCGACGATGGCATTCCGGAGCCGCTCACAGGCACCAGGGGCGACCCTGCTCGCGGCCGTGCAATCGTCGTTGATCGCCAGAAAGGGCTTTGCTTGCTCTGTCATTCCGGACCGTTTCCGGAGCAGCGCTTTCAGGGAAACCTCGCTCCCGACCTGAGCGGCGTCGGCGCACGCTGGTCGGAAGGGCAGCTGAGACTGAGAATCGTCGACAGCAGGCGGAT
The DNA here is from genome assembly GCF_042650665.1 of Microvirga sp. GCM10011540. Lineage (NCBI taxonomy): Bacteria > Pseudomonadati > Pseudomonadota > Alphaproteobacteria > Hyphomicrobiales > Methylobacteriaceae > Microvirga > Microvirga sp. GCM10011540. Next base: position 36,847 of record NZ_JBHSBQ010000010.1, read on the forward strand.
CAATCCTGCCACGATCATGCCGCCCTATCATAGTATCGATGGACTCGTCCGGGTCGGAAAAACCTGGCAGGGCAAGCCCGTGCTGAGCGCGGAGCAGGTCGAGGACGTGGTGGCGTTCCTCACAACATTAACGGAGGCTCCATGAGCGACGGACCAGGCCCCAGGGGCGCTACTAGGCGTGAGGTGCTCGCCACCGGTGCTGGCGCTCTGGCGCTGATCGTCACGCGTCCTGCCCAGGCAACCCCGGAGAGCATGGCGGCGGCCATCAAGGCTTGGGTTGGCGAGGCAGAGGTGCGGAAGGGGAGGGTTGCCCTCGATATTCCGCCGCTGGTCGAGAACGGCAACTCCGTTCCCTTGAAAGTTACGGTCGAGAGCCCGATGACAGCGGAGGAGTTCGTGAGGTCCATTGCCATCTTCAACGAACGGAATCCGCAGCCGAACGTCGCTCATTTCCACCTCAGCCCGCGCGCCGGCCGAGCCGAGGTCTCGACCCGCATCCGCCTGGGCGACTCCCAGAACATCGTCGCGATTGCACAGCTCAGCGACGGCACCTTCTGGTCCGACACCGCCGAACTCATCGTGACCCTGCCGGCCTGTGTGGAGACCTGACATGGCGCGCGCCCTCATCAACGTTCCTAAGACAGCCAAGCGCGGCGACATCATTGAGATCAAGACCCTGATCTCCCATCCCATGGAGACCGGCTATCGGACCGGCGCGGATGGCGCGCTCGTCCCGCGCAACATCATCAACAGGTTCATATGCACCTATAACGGGGAGGAGATCTTCAGCGCGGATTTGTTCCCGGCCATTGCGGCCAATCCGTTTTTCTCGTTTACAGCGGTCGCGACGGAGAGCGGGCGCATCGCCTTCCGGTGGATCGGAGACCAGGGCGAGGCTCACCTAGAGACTGCAGAGATCATCGTCGAATGAGCGGGCTTCTGCAAGGAATTGCCTGGAGCGCTGGAGCGCTGAGTCTCGGCGCTGTTCTTGCGAGTGCTCAACCATCTCCTCCGGCGGAGCGCCTTTCTGGCTTCGACTTCATGAGCCCCGAGTCCCAGACAATGCAGCGGGACGACATCGCCAATCCGGGGATGCTGTGGGTTGCGGAGGGAGATGCGCTGTGGAGCAGCAAGGCCAATCCGAGTGGCCGCTCCTGCGGTGATTGCCATGGCGATGCGGCGGTGAGCATGAAGGGTGTCGCCGCGCGCTACCCGGCCTACTCCGCCGAACAGGGGCGGCCCATTGATCTCCAGGGGCGCATCAACCTGTGCCGGACCGCGAACCAGAACGCTACGCCTCTTCCATTCGAGAGCCGGGAGCTCCTCGCTCTCACTGCCTTCGTCGGGAAACAATCGCGGGGCATGCTGATCGTAGTGGGAGACGATGAACGCCTCGAGCCGTTTCGTGTCCGAGGCCAGGAGCTTTACGAGCGGCGGCAGGGACAGCTCAATTTTTCGTGCGCCAATTGCCACGACGACAATTGGGGGCAAAAGCTCGCGAGCAGCGTAATTCCGCAGGCGCACCCGACCGGATATCCCATCTATCGCCTGGAATGGCAGGACATGGGCTCCCTCCAGCGCAGGCTTCGGAACTGCATGGTGGGAGTGCGAGCGGAACCCTACGCTTACGGCTCACCCGAATATGTTGACTTAGAACTGTTCCTCATGACGCGCGCCAGAGGCATGCCGTTGGAAACGCCTGCCGTTCGCCCCTGAGGGGCGGCAGCGGATGGCCTCAGCCGCTCGTCGGCTTGTCTGCCAGTTTGGGGCCGATGGTCAGCGTGATTGCCTCTCCCGGCTTGAGGCCGTATGCGGCCAGGGCTTGGCTCAGCTCCTTTCCTGCATCGCCTGCCCTAATGCGTTCGTGACCAATCCTCTTGCTCCAATCGTCCGATTCATTCTCCGGTGGCGTCCACCCGAGCTGCTTGAGGATTTCGGGGGCCTCTGCCTTCATCAGAGGATAGTTGAACTTGCTGACGGCCTCAGCCAGGACACCTTCGTCGGTTCGGATAATGGTGACGTAGTACTTTTCGCTCTCGCTATAGACCGTCGCGGCCATTTCGGGCTGTGATGCCACGAACGTTACCAGCTCGGACAGACATTTCTCGCTGAAACGCCTCAGCTGCTGGGTCATCGTTCCGGTGCACGATAGCCCTTCCGCCTGCTGTGCGGCGGCCGTTTCTGGGCCTAAGACGTAGACCGGGAGCACGAGAGCTGAGAATTGCAAGATCTTCCGCCAATGAGTCATGGGGCCTCTCCTCTTGGAGCCGCAACGGACCAACAAAGCACAGCAATTTCGGTTCCTGATGGTTCATTTCGCTACGGCTCAACTGAGGCGAATAGCCATTCTCAGGCGTCAAACACTTCCATTCCTCCACCACGTCTGAGCCTAGGGGCATCGGATGGGTAAAGTGGGTTTGCACTTTCGAGATCAGTCCGATGCCCATTCCATGGGTGAGCACATCATCCGGAGCGGAAACCGGGTCCGCTTTTCGCTCCCGCGGTCCTTCAGTTCGCAGACGCGGACTTCCGGATCCGCACGTCGCACGTAAGTGGCTACGGAAAGCCAAGATTCTCACGCAGTGCTCGTAGGAACAATTGCGGTGCTACGGGTCGCCTATCTCTCGTCCGCTTCGCCCTTTCCAATCCAACCCCAGGCACACGCCTTAAGGCCAAGTTCCAGACCACGGCCGCCGTCTTACACGCCCGGGTTTCGTGCTAGTGCGACCCGGTGCTACGCCGACGCGGCGACGCGGCTCTCGGGCGCAGCAACTGCAGCGCCGCGAAGCCAAAGCCCGCCGCAGCGGCGAGAGCCGCTCCCGGCAGAAAGCTGGCGGGGTGAAGCTGCGCCTCCAGGAACAGGCTCGTCTTGCGCGATCCGCCCGGCAGCGACGATCGCTCGGTGCCGTCTGACCGGGACTTGTAGAGATTGTCCCGCCGCTCCATGCAGCCCGGATCGCTGGTCTCCTGAAGAATCCGTCCACCGGCTTCCATCGCATAGTCAGTCAGGCGTGGCGCAAGAGTGCCCATCATGGAGAGCGCCCAGCCCCCGAACCCGACAATGATGTCACGCCGATCGTGCTCGCAGGCGAAGACGATGGCCCGCGCCACAAGCTCGGGATCATAGGAGGGCGGTGGATTCTTGGTGCCGGGCGAGTCCAGATAGCTGCGCGCGTGCTCCATATAGGGCGTGTCGATAGCAGATGGCTTGATGAGAGTGACCTGGATTGGTGCGCGATCCTCCTCAAGCTCCATCCTGAGTGCGTCGGTAAGACCCTTCACGGCATGCTTCGAGGCGGAATAGGGACCTTGCAGGATGTCGGCTCGGTCGCTCAACACACTTCCCATGTTGATGATCTTGCCGCCGTGCTGACGCAGATGTCCGGCGGCCACCAGACAGCCATGCAGAACGCCGAAATAGTTGGTTTCGAACAGCCGCCGGTGGTCCTCGATCGGAATCTGCTCGACGGTTCCGAAGATCGCCACGCCGGCATTGTTGATCCAGGTGTCGAAGCCGCCGTACTCCTGGACAGCTCTGTCTGCGACTCGCTCCATATCCTCAAAGCGGCCGACATCGGCCGCAACAGCAATGGCTCTTCCACCCTTGACCTCGCAATCACGGGCGATCTCCTGCAAGGCGACCTCGTTCCGGGAGACGAGAACAAGCTTGGCGCCCCTGGTGGCCAAAGCGCGGGCCGTCGCCAGGCCGATGCCGCTGGATGCTCCGGTCAGAACCACAATCTGCTCCCCGACGGGTTTGAGGCGTACTGTCATGGAATCTCCTGGTTCGGGAACCGGACCGAAGCCACACCCGAAATTTGTTCCGCACCATCTTCAAGGCGCTGCGAGCAGGGAGGTTCCGCTCGATCCAACCTCCGAAGAAGCAGCGGCGCTCCTCGCGGGCGGCTTCTCCGACGTTGTGGTGAGCATCCGCATTTATCGCCGCGGTGCCGAAGCCAACCATCAGATCGGGCCACGCGGAGTGAAACCGCGAGGCCATCTGGATTTTCCAACCAAGTTTTTGGTAAGCCACGCGCAGCGACGGCCTGGGCTTGCCAATTGAGCCGGGTGACGGCACTCTCTAGCTCAGCAGGACGTTCAGCGGGTGGTTGCCGGAGTTTTGGCTCGTCGGGCAGCAGGAGAAGGGAAGCAGCCAAACCATGACCATGGACAGTGGCAGCGCCGATGCCGGCGAGACAGACGAGGTGGCTTCGCATGGCCGTCGTCGGGCGGGGGGGCTTAGCCGTCGGTCGTTTTTGGTCGGCTCGGCCACCGGTCTCGGCGCGCTGGGGTTGGCCGGTTGCGTGACATCCGACGGCATGAGCCTCGCCGAGGCCGCGAAGGTCTACGGGCCAGTGCCCGATGAGAAGTTCCCGATCCCGGCAATCGATGTCAGCAAGGTCGATCCGAAATATTATCGCCGGACCGTTCGCTACGACAGCAAAGAGGCGCCCGGTACGATCATTGTCGACCCAGGCAATTATTATGTTTACCGCGTCGAGGACGATGGAAACGCCACCCGCTATGGCGCCAATGTCGGCCGCGATGGGTTCCGGTGGAGCGGTGAGGCGTATGTTGGGCGCAAGGGTGAATGGGCGACCTGGACCCCGCCCAAGGAGATGATCCGGCGCCAGCCCGAGGCGGCCAAGTGGGCCCGCGGTATGCCGGGCGGCCTCGACAATCCGCTCGGCGCCCGCACGCTGTATCTTTATCAGAACGGCGCTTACACGCTCTACACGATCTACGCCAGCCTCGATGCCGAGTCGATCGGCACCGGCATCACGAGCGGCTGTGTCGGCCTCCTCACTCAGGACATGATGCACCTGTACTCACGAACGCCGGTCAAGACGAAGGTGATCGTCCTTCCGGCATAGCAACGGCGCCAGCCCCGACTGGCGCCGCTGATGCGGGCAGCGCAAAGGACAGGCTCGTTCTTTGCATCTGAGGGATTGTATGGGTGGCGATTCCGGAAGGTTGACGAAGGGACTATTGTCGTCACGCGCGACCCTAGGTTAGCGACGCCAGCATTCAGCGACCCGACGGCCACTCTCACGGGCATATATGCCCGTCAGTCCTTGGCCAAGGATTGGGCGGTGGGGAACCGCGGCTCTCGGATCTCCTGAGACGTAACACCTCGATCATCATAGATCCTTACCAACTGACATTGATCAAGCGACCTCAACGCGCAAGGTTGGCCTAGTCCAGATCTCTTCTGGAGCAAGCAATGTCTCTGGCTCAGCAACTTGAGATAACGCGGCATTCATCCTGGACAAGATCTCGAACTCCACACCGCTTGTTCCCGACGTGACTGCCGCTTCAGTTATCTGTCCGCAAGCAGCAGGGGATCGACCGAGACGGCTCTCTTCAGTTCGCGAAGAGCAAATGTCGAGCGCGAATGACGAATGCCTGGAATCCGGTAAAGGCTCTCGCGTAGAAAACGCTCATAGTGCTCTGTATCGGATACGGCTACTTTGACGAGGTAGTCGTAGTCTCCCGTCACAAGGTGCGCCTCGACCACCTCCGGGATCTTCGCCAGGGCATCTCCAAACTGCTCAAGCATGTTCTCATCATGTCTATCAAGAGTTACCTCGACGAAGATCACGTTCGATACCCCTATGGCCTGGTGGTTGAGGACCGCGACATAGCCCTCAATGGCGCCGCTGGCTTCCAAGCGCTTCACACGGGTCCAACAGGGTGATTGGGAAAGACCAACTCTCTCGGCAAGTTCGGCCATCGTAAGCCGGCCATCCCTCCGAAGAGCCGAGAGGATCTTGCGATCCATTCCGTCGACTGATGCCCTGTTGCGGCCAAGTTGACTCTCAGAACGCCTGTTCTGCCTCACTGCCGTTCTCCTGGATTCCATTCTGCAATGCGAGCATACAGAACTTACTTCGGCAAGAAATTCTGGCGGAGCGCAAATAATATCTTCTTAGACAAAATGATCATATCGGAGGGAACAATGTCAGGAGAACCGAGGTGGGAGCTCGTGGTTGAGGCGGCCCTGACCGACACTTACGATGGGGCAATTCGCATTCTCGGAGATGCCCAGCGCTTTGGTTTTGAACTCGGAAGCTTGGCGCTCACAGCTAAGAGTGACGGGGGCGGCTCGGCCACCATCTTACTGTATGTTCCGGCCTCTGTGGACGCGCAACTCGTCTGCGCCAAGCTGGCTCGCCATCCCGCAGTACAGCGTGCGAATGCCAAGGCCAGTCCTAGCACAGCTTCCCTCGACTGTCCGCAGCCGGAGGCCGCATGAGATCTCCGCGATGCCGCCGAGGCTCTAAACGCCACTGGATGGATCTTCAGTCGCAGATCAAATCGCGCCAGAACCTGTATTAGGGCGAGATAACATCTTTCCTGTCTTCTTGATCGGAACAAAATAAGAACGAATGGCGTTCCTGTTGATAATATGGCTAGGCTTAGGAGCTTCATCGTCTACCAATGTCGCTCACACTCAAAGATGAAGATGTTGAGGCTGAGGCCCGTTCCATTGTCCGCAGGAGGATAGAGAACTCAGGATGGTATGCCCACGCTACGGAGGCTGAACGTAGGTATCTCATTGAACAGGACGTGGAGCGCCATTGGCATCTGATGATCCGTGAGGCTACTTCACGGCTGGCTGGTAGACTGGCGCAGGAAAACCCTGACTAACACAAGGTGTAGGGCTAGCAGCCCCGTGTGGAGGCTGTGGAACGGCTTATGCCTCCCCCTCGTCTTTGCCGTTTTCCCGCTGTGCAAGTCTTTCCAGTATCTCCCTTAGACGTTCAGGAATCTGCTCCTGTATCATCTCCTCATAACCTCCCTTCATTCGGAGGCCGAGTTCCCGCAGTAACTCTCGCTGAGCGTGGGACGTGAGCTGGTCGGATGTAATGCTCCACATGCCGCCGTTGGGCTGAGGCTTCTTCGTCACTTCTGCCTCCGCTAAACAATCGCGTCAGACAGAACCTGCTTAACCTATGTTAAGTTGCGGTTAAGCCTCACGAAACCGCAACTGGTTTTGGAAGTACACCGAGAGGGGAAGCTTACCCAATAGGCGACCTCTGGGTTCACACCGACCCCCGCAATGAACTTGGCCGCTCGTGCCGGCAGGAAACACGGACTGAGCGCTTCCTCTAAAGCCTTCGTCAGCTTACCAGACCAAGCCAGAGTTTCATTCCCTGTACCGATCTCCTGTGCGTGACCCCATGCAGACCTTGTGTGTTCAAAGGAGAAGAGCAGCGAGGCTTGACTGTTGATGGGCACCCGAAAGCTTCCACCCACCTACGGAGTGTTCGGGCTTTGGAGGAACGCGATCAGATCGAGCGCGACATCGTCCGGCGCCTCCCACTGGGGATCATGACCAATCTCGGGACTGATCTTGACTATCGCACCGGGGATCCGTGTGGCGAGGTGCTCCTGCTCTTCCTGTGAGAAGACGCCGTCGCGGTCGCCGCCCAGGATCAGAGCCGGGCAGCGGATCCGGGCGAGATCCGGTTCGGGATCGGCCGCGAGAAGGCCGAAAAGCGCGGCCTTCCAGACCCGCGCCGGGGCCTTCAGGCTCTCGGCCACGACTCGCTCAAAGAATGCCGCCGGCACCGGGCGGTGGATGGTGCTGGCCTGAAACATGCGGACGAAATCCTCGCCGACGGGATCGTCGAGCGCGTCGACCTCCCGCAGCAGGTCCTGCGTGATCGGGTTGCACGCTGTCACGGCCGAGCCAATGAGGACCAAGCGCTCAACGCGCTTGGGAGCTTGGGCTGCGACTGTGCGGGCGATGAAACTCCCCATTGAATGGCCGACCAGGGTAGCCTCTGCGATTCCAATCGCGTCCATGAGCTGGATGGCGTCCCTAGCGAGTTCGGCAGGCGCATAGCCATCCATCGGCCGGTCGGATTCTCCATGCCCGCGCTGGTCCGGGACGATCACGTGCCAGTCCGCCGGGAGGAGCGGGAGAATGCGGCTGAAAGATACCCAGGAATCGGAATAGCCGTGCAGCATCAGCACGGCCCGGCCGTCCTCCGGCCCCTGCTCAGCCACATGCAGACTGAGGCGAGACGGCAGGCAATACTTCGCGAACCGCAGATCGATTGACATGTCAGCCAGTATACTGTGGGGGAGAGAAGACGAGCAATGGTGGCCTGCTTGTTCAGCCCTGAGCGGGTCTGGATGGTTCCGCCCTACGCGACCCTGGGGCGGGGTGGAACTTCTATGCCTCTTTGGCCTGGAGGGCTTAGGATGCGTAAAATCTGGAGGAATTCGGTATGCTCACGGGTCAGTTCGCGCTCGTTGTCGCCGCATTGTTCTCGGGCGCTGCCCTCTACATCAACGTGGCCGAGCAACCCGCGCGTTTGGGGCTTGATGACCGTTCCCTGCTGGCCGAGTGGAAGCCGGCTTACAAGCGCGGTACGGTCATGCAGGCTCCTATGGCCATCGTAGGATTCCTGCTCGGGCTCGCTGCGTGGTGGCAGACCGGGCATATCGGCTGGGCCATTGGAGGGCTGCTCATGGTTGCGAATTGGCCTGTGACGCTCTTCGCCATCATGCCGATCAACAACAGGCTCATGGCGACCGATCCGGCAGCGGCTGGTCCTGAGAGCCGAGCCATGATCAAGCGGTGGGGCTCGCTGCACGCCGCGCGCACTGCGCTTGGCTTTGCGGCATCCCTCGCTTTCCTGTGGGCATCCCTTGCCTGAGCAGCGCGTCCCAACGCGAACCTCCATCTCACAGCGGAGTGTTCGATGTTCAGCCCTCTACACAAATAAAGTTATGAGCTGGAAAGGTCCGATAGTGGCACGAGGCGGAAGTAGATCGAAAATCTGCACTCGTGCGGTGAGCGGACCTTCAATCGGTAAACCTTAAAGAATGCGCCTGACCCTAGAGGATCTGCGGGGCCAAATGGAGGTAGAAGCTGATAGGGTCTGTGCCGAGCTTGCGTATTGAAGGGTGCCCGTGGGTGGCGATCGAATGATCGGCATCTCGCCCTTTTGGCGTCAGCAGTGCTTCCCTGGCACGAGCGCGGCGCTCCTGATCGCCAACCCGGTAGCGCATCTCACCCTCAAGCAAATGGAAGATTTCGTGCTCGTAATGGTGAAAGTGAAGGGGCAGTGGGTTCCCTTGAGAAGCACGGTGCTCAAGAACCGAGATGCCATCTGAACCATCCCGTGAAGAGACGCGGACGATGATGTGGGAGTTGAGGAACCAGAAGTTTCGACGATCTGAGATAGATCGGTCCATGGTTGTGCCCTCACTCACAGCGTTGTTCGAAGCGGAGCGTAACAGTGCCTTGACAGCCTACAAGGGAAGTTCTGGGATCAGCCAGTCCGCTGTTTCCGGTACGAGTTCTTCACTGCGATCTTTCCATCCCGGAACGTGAAGACGTCGCAACCCTGGATCTCTACGCGAGCGCCATTCGGCCCGGTCGCCGTGAAGACCCACTCTGAGACGCCGCGCTCCCCAGCAATGAAATGCCTGGGATCACCCCATTTGGGCATCCGGAAAGGTAGCAAAGACCTCCTCAATCCCACGACGGAGTTCGTCGTGACCCGTGTAAACGGTGCCCTTCACGTCGGGTCCACGGCTGGCCTCAAACACGCAGTCTTCGGTCATCATCGCCAGGATTGCATCGGTATCGTGCCGGTTCTACGCCGCCGCAAAGTCGTCGAGGAATGCACTGGAAACGGCGTCTGGCATCTGGGATTCCATCCTGGCTCGAGTGCTCACCGGGTCAGTAGACAATGTTCCGGTCGCACTCTATCACCAGCCGAACCAAAGTCGGTGGGGTTCCCTTCTCATAGGGAATACCTTGGAGGTCCTCATCGGCCACACCTCGTGCGGCACAGGACCCGCCCGAGAGGTAGAGGCGACCGCCTCCCGCGATGATCTTCGAGTAGTGTTCGTTGAGCGCACCTGTGCCGAGCCCCACCAGAGCGTTCCGCACCGGCTCGCGCAGGAGTTGGACAGCATCGCCTGCCAGGAAGACATGAACTTCATGTCCAGCTTCAACCGCCGCTGCTGCGACAAAGAAGGCGAGGGTCGCCTTGGTAGGGTTCTCAGGCCCGCACGTGATGTGAACAAGAAGGCTGGACATGAACACCTCACCCAAGCAGGAACGTAAAGGCACTGTTGCGCATCAACTATGCGCTTGATCATGCGGTGGGCCAACGTAGCGACCCTACTATTCTGGATAAGGCGCTTTGAAGGGCCTGGAGGAGCGGGCGTATTTCTCCAAACTCTTCAGTGGAGCACTCCCGTCCGCACGGGCACCGCGATTTTAAAACCAACCACCGCGTCGAAGAGGGCGGTCTTCCGGTATACTGGGGGGCGCACCCAGTCGGCCTGGGTTTCATCACCTCGGCGGGCCATCTCCATGAGCCCGAACCACGTGAGCGGGCGGAGCACGCGGCTCCTCATGGCGTACCCAGAAAAGTCCCTAACTGTTCGATCGAGATTTTCGTCGCGGACAGTGCAGACTTGGGTGAGCAGATCGGTGTCCTCCCAGTCGCAGGCCGCCACTGATATGCACCAAAGCACAATGCCGATATGGTCCTGCGGCCAATGTTCGACAGGAGCCCGATCAAAATAGCTGAGGCTGACCCGCCACAGGGTCGTCTCGAACAGAAGCGCAAAGAGATCAGCGGATGCGTTCGGGGTCAGAAGGGTTTGAGCTTTCTTTGTGGCGATCAGCACCTTTCCCCGACGGCGCAGCAGGCCCGCCACCTGGAGTACGATGCGAGTGATATGAACCGGCAGGGCATCTGCCTCGCTCAGCACCCGATTGACGGCAAGGACTTCATTCTTCGCGTAGTCGGGCCAGTCGATCAATTCAAAGAGGGCTCGCGTATCGGCTCGTGACAGGGCACCCGTTGCGGTCAGGGGTAAGCCGCCTTGTGCGTCAGCCCGTTCAATCACCTGACGGGCTGCCATGACCAGTGGGACAGCGCTGATCTCGTGCGGCGCTCGGTTCGGAGTGAGGAAAATGCCATCGGGTAGGCCGCGCCTTGGTGCGTCCACAAGCGCATGAAGACCCTCTCGATCCAGAAGCCGCCAAGCGGGAATGAGGCGGCTTTCCTCTGCCATGGTAACGCTCGCAATTGTTCCAATCCTGTCGATCCCGCCGTAACGCTGCGGCACTTTGCTCCTGCGCCGCTTGTGGTCACTCGGCCTGATCTGTCCGCGTATTGTATCCACTTATGGCTGGGAAAGAAGAAGGGCGGCTCTGAAGCCGCCCAGTTATGCGCAATCAAGCTGCACGAGTGGGCGTAGCGATGTGAGCGCGGTATGCTGCGGCTGATTTCATTGGAATGGTGCCTGCTTCGGTAAGCTTGGTGATGTCGAACTTGGCCCGTCGTTTGCCGTCTGGCGGGTACAATGCCTCTCAGCCAATAATGCGGGCGAGGAGGACGACGATGATTGCTCCTATGGTTGCGGTGGCAATCCGGCTAGCAGTCTGATTACGAATCCCGAGGTCAACTCCAAAGCGCTCCAGAAGAAACCCGCCGACGAGAGATCCAGCAAGGGCGGTGACCACGTACTGAAGAAGGCCAGAGCCGCCCACAAGCCAACTTGCCAGCCATCCTGCCACGATACCGATTCCGGCTTGGGCAGCAATGGCTCGCTTGTCCAGGGCGTTTAGGGCCTCCCGATCCACGCTGATGCGGATCGGCAGCCGAGTGCGAGTTTGATCAGGTGCTTTGCGCCTGCCTCGCGACTTATTTGGGTTGGGCTTCGATGTTTTCGCCATGCCTTCGATATGGACGCTCGTGGGGCTACGATCCAGGAGTTACGCCGGGAGAATCGTAGATAAGCCTGCCTCTCCAATTACAACGGCACCAAGGGCAGTGGCGACCCCGGAGGTCTGCCTGAGCGGCCATTCCGCTTGGCGATTGGACCTTCGCTCCAGCGTTTCGCCTTGAGTTCTCGACCTGGAATGCATAGACCTTCTCTACATGCTCTTGGTCGACGTGGGTGAGTTCCTTGATCTCCCCCTTGCTGCAAATCTCAGCCGTTGTGGATTCTCTCGATCCGCTCGGCAACAAGCTCTTGGAGCTTCCAGAGCCCGCGATCATGGATGCCGTGCTCTTTGAGATGCGTGACGGTATTGCAGAGATACTCCGCGCCAGAGCCCCAGTGGCCGCAGGCTCGAGCCAGCACAACGGCGACCTCCTCAGCTGACAGTCTGCCGACGTAGAACCGGGATTGGCGGTTCATCACAAAGGCAAGCGCCCTGAGGGGGCAATGCTCGGTCTGCACGCTGATCCAGCGGGGGAGATTGTTGGGCGGCTTCACCGTCATCTCCCGCCGCACCAGCTTGCCAAGCTGCGCTTCCAGGTTCTGCGGGACAAGCTTGAACAGGACACCTTGGCACTGGCCGCCTCGGTCTAGGGACATCATCAGACCTGGCTGCTCCTTGGAACCTCGGAACCGCATGATCCTAAAGCAGAAGGAGCGATGCCAGCCTCGTGCTGTACCTTTCCTGACCTCAACATGCTCCATCTCGGGCTTCCAGATCAGCGAGCCATAGGCGAAAAGCCATGTGTCTGGCTCACCGGGATGAGCGGTCAAGAGACTCTCCACGACTGCGTCATAGTCCTCATCCGCTTGGTAGACCCAGGTCGGGTCTGGACCGGGGTTTCCCAGCACCCGATGGACCTGGGCCAGGAGGTCCGGTGTAAGTGCCATCTGCCGAGTTGCCCTCATGAGCGATCTCCAGAGCGAGGGACCGTCGGCCTACCTTAGCACTGTCCGGGCTCGGTTCGATTGCGCCAACATACCTGTGGTACCTTTCTCAGAGTCATCCCGTAGGCGGCCACGTGATCTTCCACACGTAGCCTTCCTCGCCTGCGTGGCACGACCATTCACGTGATCCTAAATGGGTTTCAACCCCGACGGAGAAATTGACGATGACAGCCCACGGGAATACCTCGGATAATGGGCTCTGGCGCGACGCTCGGACCAGCGACTTGAACAGGGTCCTCCCAATCCAGGCGGTCGGGGCCTCCTTCGGATGTTCAGGCTCAAACGGCACGACCTGAGAATCAGTCTCGGGTCATTTCGGCTCTGGTCCTTGCCTGCAGCGCCGACCCTGCCAATCGCTGGATGTATCCCGCGCCCGAAACCTTCCTGTGGTACTTTCCTGACTTTGTGAGGGCTTTAGGTGGCAGGCCTTCGGGTGCAGGACAGCTTAGTTCATTGGCGATGCGCAAGCCGCTGCGCTGTGGCTGCCACCGGGTGTAGAGCCTGACGAGGAAGCTCTGATGGCCCTTTTCCACCAAAGCCTCCCCGAGCATAGTCAGAAAGGCCTATTCGCGATCTTCGAGCAGATGGGGAGTTACTATCCTCACGGGCCGCACTGGTACTTGCCGTTTATTGCATTCTTGCGCCGCCTGTTCGGCAGCTCTGGCCCCACTCTGCTCCCAGGCAGAACCGAGGCCATCGTGGTGCTTGGTCCAATATCGCTCTTTAGCCTCCTCCAGGCGAAAGCCGCAATCCCGTAGTTCTAGGGTAAGCTGACCATCACAAGGCCGCGCTCAACGGCTCAGTTTGACCTGGAGCCGACGGCAACAAGAGGCAATCACACCTCAAGCAGGTCGCGCCCGGCAATAACCAGCCCGCCAAACGCCTCCCTCGCAGAAGCGATCCACATCTCCTCTGTGATGGCCGGGTCATCGCCTGGCACGAAGTGGTTCAGCACCAGCGTCCCGACCTCCGCTTGGGAAGCGACAGCGCCCACTTGCTCCGTGGTGGTGTGGCTGGCCAGCAGGTGCGCATGCAACTCGCGGGCATTCGGAAGACCGGCGATCAGTCGCGGCAGGCTCTCCACCCGCATGACCTCGTGTACCAGCACATCCGCTCTCCTGGCCAAGCCGAGAAGGTCTGGACAAACCGCTGTGTCGCCGGACAGGACGAGCGAGCGGTGCGTTGTATCAAAGCGGTACGCATACGCGTCCTGTAGGGGAGGATGATGGACCCGCCCCGCCGTCACTCGGATGTCTGCCGCCTCCAGAACAACGCCGGACGCTCCGATCTCATGCACCCGCACAAGATGCTGGGGATTGCCGCGGCCCTCATCCTGCATGCGCGTGGCAATCTCAAACCAGAACGCCGCGAACAAGCCGTCGATCAGTGCGGCTAGGGGGGGTGGGCCGAAAACGTCTATGGGGGAGCGGAGGCCTCCGATCCAGGCGTGGTAGAGCAGCGGCCCCAGCTCCAGTGTGTGATCGGAGTGGTGATGGGTGATGAAGATTGCTCCGAGTTCGTGTGGCTGAACCCCGCTGGCGAGCAGTTGCCGGGTTGTGCCATAGCCACAGTCGACCAGATAGGCGGTGCCGCCGGAGAGGATCAGATTGGCCGGGTTGGACCGCAGCGGGCTCGGGCGCGGTCCGCCCTTGGTGCCGAGAAGGATCAGCCTGGTCTCGTTCCCGGCAGGTGCTGAATTGGCAGCATCGGGCATCATCGGGTCGATCTCCCTGTTATGGGTCCGGCGTAAAGGCAGCCGCCTTCACGGCCGGGGCCCACGCCGCCGCGTCTCGGGCCAGGATTTCGGCAAGGCGCTGGCGGGAGGTACCTGTCGGTTCGAAACCCATTGCGACAACCCGCTCTCGCACCTGCTCTTTCTGCAGGGCTGCGGTGATCAGCCGATTGATCTGTTCGAGAAAGGCCGACGGCGTACCCTGGGGCGCGAACACCCCATGCCAACCTGCCCCGGTGATGGGGTAGCCCGCCTCCTGGAAGGTCGGAACGGCCGGCAGGAGGGCTGCCCGTGAGATGTTCGAGGTCGCCAGAATGCGGATGCGGCCGGCCCTGTGCAATTCAATCAGTTCGCCCGTGTTGGCGAATACCAATGGAAGCTGGCCGGTAAGCAGGTCGTTCACGGCCGCTGACGCCCCGCGATAGGGAACATGTCGCAGGTCAAGGCCGGCTTGGCGCCCGAACAGCACGGCAAAGAAATGGGGAAGAGTACCGGCTCCCGGAGTGCCGTAGCTGCCCTTTTCGGGGTGGGCCTTGAGCCAGTCGACCAGCTCGGGAAGAGAGGACGCCGGTACGTCCGCATTCACGGCCGCCGCGAAGTCGAATGTCGCAATCTGCGAGACCGGCGCAAAATCGGCCACGGGATCGTATCCCAGCGTCGGATAGACGTGCGGGTAGACTGCCATCGGGGCAATCGGGGTGAACAGAAGCGTGCTGCCGTCGGGAGCGGCGCTTTTGACGGCCTGCACGCCGATGCGCCCAGCCGCGCCCGTCTTGTTCTCGACGATGACATTCCGGCCCAAGCCCGCCTGCAGCTCTGCGGCCATGATCCGGGCGAGAGCGTCAGTGGCGGAGCCCGCCGCAAACGGCATGACAAGCCGGATGGTCTCAGTCGCCGAAGCCGGAGAGGAGAGAGCCAGGCCGGCAACCAGGGCCAGGACCGGAGCGAGCACCTTTTTCATGGGGACCTCCTATGGTGCGGGTCGACGGGTCACGCGGCGGTGGCTTGCGGCCACAGTCGCCGGAGCAAAGGACGCGGCAAGCGAGGGGGCGACTGGAGCCGGCTGGCTCGGTTCAGAGCGGCACGCTTCCAGGCGGTGACGGCGACGATGGCGAGGCAGCATCCGGCGTTCACTCCGTTGATCGCGGCCAGATAGCCGTCGCCGAGATTAACCGCCGCGTGGGCGGCCGTCGCGCTGTTGGCCAGGAGAAAGATCGACCATGAAGTGATTGAGAGACAGGACGCGCCGTGCCGGTCCCGCGCCACGCAGACAATCTGGGGCACGTAGGAGCCGAGGCGTAGAAAATTGCAAGCCGAGAACGCCAGAAACGAAGCCTCGCCCAAGTCCATGGCCGCCTCCTCAGGATTGATGTCGTGAGTGTCGCGCAATTGGGCTATAAGGAGAATTCGTATTGCGGAATGGGTCTATAACCGTTTGGAAGAGCCTCATGCAGTGGGACGAGCGCATCGGCCGGCGGCTGCGGCTGCGAGATCTCCATACGCTTCAGGTGATCTCCGAGACCGGGAGCATGGCGAAGGCTGCAGGGCGACTTGCAGTCTCCCAGCCGGCCATCTCGAAGGCCGTGGCCAACCTGGAGCATACGCTCGGCGTGCCGGTGCTGGACCGGACGCCGCGAGGCGTCGAGGTGACGGCTTACGGGCGAGCGCTGCTGAGGCATGCGGCTGTCGTTTTCGACGACCTGAGACAGGGGATCGCCGAGATACAGTTTCTGCGCGATCCGACCCAAGGGGAGCTGCGGATCGGAGCGCCAGAGCCGATCACGCAGGTTCTGTCCGTGATCATCAATGACGCTCTGGCCGCAACGCCGAACATCCGCTTTCAGGTGATGGTCGGCGACACGGCCGTGCTGTTCGAGGCCTTGCGCGAGCGACAGTTGGACGTGGCGCTTACGCGCATACCGGAGCGGCGCACTGAGGACGATCTTGAGACGGAAGTGCTCTTCCAGGACCCGCTTGTGGTAGCGGCCGGCACCCACAACTCGTGGGCCAGACAACGCAGGGTCAGCCTAGCCGACCTTGTCGACCAGCCGTGGGTCCTCCCGCCGGCGGATACTGTTCTGGGGCGATTTGGGGCTGAGATCTTCCGGGCACGCGGTCTCGAACCGCCGCGAGCGAGCGTGGTGACTCCTTCACTCCAACTGCGATTGAGCTTGATGAGCAGTGGACCTCACCTTTCGCTTCTTCCGAAAGCGATGTTGCGGTTTTCCAGTGTCCAACCGGCGATAGCCGCAATCCGGCTGGAATTGCCTGAGACCGAACGTCCAGTGGGCTTGGTCAGGGTGAAGGGGAGGAGCATGAGCCCGGTGCTGGGCACGTTCGTCGAACAAGCCCGAAAGGCTACGTCCCGGATTGGTGCGAACGCCACAAGCTGAGGCGGACGACCGTAATAGTGGCAGCTTTGTCGACGGCCGGCCCATGGATTGCTGTCATTGGTTGACTTTTTGGACTTGGGTGAACCGCAGGCAACGTTAGGACAATCCGCTAGCGAGGTGGAGAAGTAGGGTTTTCTTGGAGATGGCCTGCTGATCGCTCTTGGGCTGCTCTACCTACTCGCCTCTTGGATCGCCACACCCCTTCACCGCCTCGTCGAGAGCATTGAGGCGCTGGCCGGCGGCCGCTCCGGTCGACCGCCGCATGACGAAACCCGTTATCGGGAGGCCGCGCGTCTCAGCGCCGCGCTGGTCAGGCTGCAGACGAAATCGGTTCGGCCCTGTCAGCCGGTCGGCACGAAAGGGAAATCGGCCTCGCCATCGTCATAATGAGGCGGCGGGAAGAGACGGAATCCCAAGACCTTATCGGAAATCTGGAAGCTCCCTCATGGAAAGGACTGGCTTCGACCTTAGCGATCATTCGTGCTCGCAATCTGTACCGAGACGCAAGGATCACTGGTAAACAACCATGGGCCCTGGATGGGCCGCTTCCGGTACGGAGCCGAGAGAAAGAAACCCTCAGTGGATGGGCGGGTTGCAGCTTGGAAACAGCCAGCTATCCTGCTTGTCCTCCTTGCCTTGGGTTTCGATGACTTGGTTCCTATTTGATCTCGATGACGAAGCCCTCCGTTGCCTTGTGGAGGCCCTCACCGAAAGCGGTCAGGCCGTGTCCATCTTCGATGCCGAGGACAACCTCCGGTACGCGAACAAGACCTATCAGGGCATGTTCCTGGGGAACTACGACGGTCCCTTCACCTTCACCGCAATCCTTCATCACGCGCACAGGAACGGGCTTGGCGTCCGGATCGATGACGATGACGTCGAGGCTTTCATCGCCAGAACGCTGCCGCGGCGACGGAGCATGCCCCGCAAGTCCTTCGAGACTGACCTCGTGGATGGCCGCTGGTTCTGGATCGACCACACGGTGCTCCCGAACGGCTGGGTGCTGTCCGTAGGCGCTGACATCACAACTTTGAAGAACAACGAGAAGTCACTGCGGCAGGCCCATGAGGCCGCTCTCAAGGCGTCACAGACCGATCAGCTCACGGGGCTGCCGAACCGCCGTCATATCCTGGAGTTGCTCGACAAGGCGCTCGCCGCAAGCGAGGGTACGGGGTCCGACTTGTGCGTAGCAGTGATTGATATCGATCACTTCAAGGTCATCAACGATGCGCATGGGCATGAGGCAGGCGACGTCGTTCTTGAGCACTTCGCACGGTCGTGCCGGGCGAGGGTGCGAGCACAGGATCACCTTGGCCGGACCGGCGGAGAGGAGTTCCTACTGTTGCTGCCGGAGGTCTGTCTCGACGACGCTGTGAACATCATAGACCGGATCCGGGACGGCTTCCCTCCAGCGGTCCTGGGGCACAGTGGGCTTGAACTACCTTGTACCTTCAGTGCTGGAGTGACCGAGGCCCTGCCAGATGATGACCGCAGCTCCATCCTCCGCCGGGCGGACCGGGCTCTGTATACCGCCAAAGAAGAGGGGAGAAACCGCACCAGAACCGGCTCCGTAGGAATACGCTGAGAACGTCGAAGATCCGAATTTCGGGGAGGATGCAGAACGCCGAGCCTGAAAGGGTTTGGGCTGCCGAATTCATCCACCGGGCAAGGGCGGGAAAGCCGGCCATCATGGTACATGACCGCGCCGACCTGCTGTCATCACCGCATCGTGAGGGGTGGCAGCCACTTTCAGTTTGCAGCAATGTCACGGTTCACTCAGCATGAGCCCCGCCGAGCGCGAGAACGGGTCGATCATGAAGGCCGTAGCGTCCGCAGGCGCAGGAATCCGCCAGACATCGCCTGTCTGGAAGCCCAGCAGGCCGATACGCTGTGGGTCCGCCCAAGATTGCTTTGTGGCATAAGCAAGAGCCCCATAGGCATCAGCGACACGAACTGCCTCAAAGGTCGGGTTGGCGCACGTGTCCTTGGTGCCGCGAGAACCGTAACTGTCCACCAGCATCACCGCATAGCCCCAGGACGTAAGGTGCTTGATCCAGAAAGCCTCGCGTGACGTTTCAGCCAAGCCCCCATGAACGCTGAACTCGCTTGCCTTCACCTCAGGTGGCAAGCCACCGCAGTTGTGGAGGTAGATAATGGTCGGATACGGACCGTTGCCCAGAGGCTTGACGAAATATGTTTGGACTTTGTCGCCACGAGGAGGCTGGAGGATCTCGCCTTTCGCCTGTGCCCGCCGCTGCTGAAGTTCGCTCAGTGGAACAGCGGCACTCTCGAACTTCACCAGTTCGGCAGCATAGCTTAGCGGCACAGAGGAGAGGCAACTTACAGCTAGAGGGAAGACGCGCTTGAGAAGCATGGTAGCCTCCCGAAGTTCTGAAATGTCATCCGCCTTAAGCCCGGCCAGTATATCAACTACCTAGCAGAAAGTCCGGCAGTTAAATGGCAGCTTCTGGCACTAGGCGGACCTTAGCCGAAATTTTGCATTGGCGGCGTGAGCTGACCTTCATTTCGTGCGCTTTACTTCCTCGGTGGACCCGAAGACGAACTTCAGGGCGACGGCTATGTCTCAAACTCGCTTTGTACTTGCTTATGCTGGCGGCCCGCTGCGGCCGGACGCTGTAGGCTAACAACTTAGCGCCTCTACCATTACGCCGAGAAGGCGCCAAAAAGCCTAGACAGCAAGATCGTGACCTAACCCCGTTGCTGTTCCTTCGAAAAAGGAAGCTCTGGACTTTTCCGTGGTGAAGCGGATAATTGGTATGATATACATTCTTGGCGTGTGAAATTGGGTTCTGGCCTGATCATAACACTCCTTCTCTGCGACCCAGCTCTATGGCTCCCAAACCAGTCACTGTTCGCGCCTCCTACGCCTCCCAAACCAAGCTCTCGGTTGAGAACCTGCGCGGCGCCAGCCTTGAAGTAGCACTTTCGCCCTCGGCCCCCGGTTTCTCGCCGTTAGAGTTGCAGGCTTCGTCGCTCGCGGCCTGCATCGCGATGAGCATAAAGATCGCGGCACGGCAGGAGCAACTATCACCGCTGGAGCGAGTAGCCGTCGAGGTGGTTGCAACCAAGGCAGTGGATGAGCCTTCCCGCCTCAGAACTTTCTCCGCTAAGATTACGATTGGCGATCCGCTGCCGCCCGGAAAGATCGAAGATCTCGTGAGTGCTGCCGAAGCCATTTGCACCATCAGCAATACCCTGCGCAGTGGCGACGTGGAGATCATCGCCCATTCCGCCGAATCCGCCTCCAACTCATAGGTCATGCCATGAAGCGCCTAGCCCTTTCCCTCGCTATCGCAACCACTCTCACCGCGCCAGCCGTCGCCTACACGGTGCAGGACTGGCTCGACAACAAGGTGGAGGCGGCCAAGCCTGCGGTTTCCTATGACGGCACGCCCGTGAAGGTGCGCTTCTCCTCGCCCAATCCGGCCGCCTCGCTCGTTCCGACGATCTGGCACAAAGGCTTCGAGTGGTTGAACAAGGCGACTAATGGCAAGATCGAGATCGAAGAATTCCATGGCGGTACCCTTCATTCGGCGCCGGACGGATGGCGCGCTGTGAGAACTGGCATCACCGATTACGCCACCTGCTATACCTACACGGAATCGAGCGGCTTCCCGCTCCACAAGGCCATTGAGGTACCGTTCGTAACACCCACCGATCCGGTAGTCGCAACGCGCATTATGCAGGAACTCGCGCCGAAGTACTTCAAGAAGGAGTGGGAGTCGCGCGGTGTTCTCTACGGATACACTGCTATCGCGGGTGTCTCCGATATCATGAGCAAAAAGCCCATCCGCACGCCGGAGGATATGAAGGGCCTGCGCGTGATCGCGCAAGGGTTCTCTCCCGAGGCCGCAGAGGCGCTGGGCATCGTCACGCTCAACATCCCATTTCCCGAGATCTACACCGCGTTCCAACAGGGCATCGCCGATGCAGTAATCTGGGTTGATCCGGGATTCGTGCCCTACAAGATCTACGAGCTTGCGAGGTATCACACCACGCTTGGCTTGACCGCTCAGCACATCGACACCTGCATCAGCCGCGCCGCCTATGAGAAGCTGCCCGCGGCCCTCAAGCCCACCTTTGCCAATTTCCAGCAGCTTGCGGCCCATTCGGTGAGCCAAGGGATCGGCGTCGACTTCCGCGAGAAGGCGAAGGAGATCTATAAGCAGAACGGCGTGGAGCTGATCACGCTCACCGACGAGCAGAAGGCGGCGTGGCGCAACAAGCTTCAGCCGGTCGTCGACAAGTGGGTGGCGGCGCAGAAGGCTGCGGGCGTGCCCGTCGACGAGCTAATCGCGGACATTCGCCGCCTGGAGACAGAATACAAGGGCGCGACGCCTGACGCGATCTTCCAGAAGACGGTGGAATCTCCGATAAAAGGGCTTCTGCCGCAATAACGGCACAAGCGGACCGGAACGCATCTCGTGTTGCGCATCATCGCTCTCTGGGAGGGGCTAGCGGCCTATATCGTCCTGCCTCTTCTCGCCCTAGTAGTGACAGCGGACGTCGCGCTCCGTTACCTCTTCAACGCGCCGCTCGTGTGGGGCACCGACGTCAAGGAGCTCATCCTCCTTATCGTCGTAACCGCAGGCTTTGCCGGAGTGAGCCTCGCGGGCGAGCATATCCGCGTGACGCTGGTCGAGGAGCGCATGGGCGCGAGGGTTAGCATAACGTTCATCGTCATCCGCCATGCCCTAACTGCCATCGCTATGGGAGTCATCGCCTATGCACTGATCCAGCTGACGCTGGATATGGCGGCTTACAGCGAGCGCGCGGAAATGATCGCCATTCCCTATTGGCCCTTTGCCGCGCTGATGGCTTTGTCGGCAGCCATGTCTGCCGTCGTCGAGATCGTGAAGATGTTTAGGGCTCCTGCGGAGGCACGCCAATGACGCCGCTGGCTCTCGGCATGGTGATCCTCGTCGGCATGCTGATTGCCGTGATTGTCGGTCTTCCCGTCGGCATTGCGCTCCTCGGAGCCGGCGTCCTCGGCTATTCGATCCTGTCGGGGCCGACGCAGGCGCTGACGCAGATCGGCCTCGTGCTGTGGGATAACGGGACCAACTTCGTCCTCGTGGCGGTGCCGCTCTTCATCCTGATGGGCCAGATCATTTTCCATGCGGGCCTCGCGGATCACATCTTTACGCTCGCGCAGCGCCTGACGGCGCGGCTGCCAGGCGGCCTCGGGATCTCGACTGTGGTGGCCTCGGCGGCCTTCGGCGCGGTGACGGGGTCGAGCGTCGCGGCGGTCGCGACCATGGGC
This sequence comes from Microvirga sp. GCM10011540, assembly GCF_042650665.1. Classification (NCBI taxonomy): domain Bacteria; kingdom Pseudomonadati; phylum Pseudomonadota; class Alphaproteobacteria; order Hyphomicrobiales; family Methylobacteriaceae; genus Microvirga; species Microvirga sp. GCM10011540. Next base: position 58,970 of record NZ_JBHSBQ010000010.1, read on the forward strand.
AACATCGCCGTGCCCGAGATGATCAAGCGCGGCTACACCAAATCCCTGGCGACAGGTTCCGTGGCGAGCGCGGCGACGCTGGCGATCCTGATCCCGCCAAGTATTCCGCTCGTGATCTACGGCGTGTGGAGCGAGACCTCCATCGGCGCATTGTTCATCGCGGGCATCGTGCCGGGACTTATCCTGGCGGTGCTGTTCGCCATCGTCCTCGTCGCGCAGCGCAAGCACTATCATTATACTACGAACAGCGGCTCGGATGTTCCTTCCGAGGGGATGCGCGCGGATGAGCTGAAGGGCGCGCTCTCCGTCGCAGCTATCTTCTTCATCGTTATCGGCGGCATCTATGCCGGCATCTTCACGCCGACGGAGGCATCGGGTGTCGGCGCGATCGGCGTCGCGGTAGTTTCGGCTGCCATGGGCCGCTTCTCCATGGCCGCTATGCGCCGTGCACTGCGCGAGACCATCCGCACCTCCGCCGCCGTCTTCATCATTCTCGCGGGCGGTGTGGTGTTCTCGCGCTTTCTTGTGCAGACGCGGCTGACGGAGACGCTGGTGGCTTTCGTCTCGGGGCTCGACGTATCGCCCCAGCTGATGATGGTAGCGCTCGCGGGTCTCTATCTCTTACTTGGCGCGATCATGGACACATTCGGCATGCTCATCCTGACGCTGCCGCTGGTCCTGCCGATCACCGTCAGCTTGGGCTACGACCCGATCTGGACCGGCGTATACTTGACCGTACTCATGGAGATCGCCATGATCACGCCTCCGGTCGGCCTCAACGTCTTCATCCTGGAGCGCGTCTCGGGCGTACCGGCACAGACGATTTTCCGAGGGGTCTGGCCTTTCGTCGTGGCAGCCTTGGGGCTGGTCCTGTTGCTGATCTGGGTTCCGGAGCTTGCCCTCTGGCTCCCGGCAACCATGCGCTGATCAGTACATCCGCAAGCACAGCCGGACACTTGGTACGAATGCCGGTTCCCACGCGTGGGCGTTTGGTGCCCTAGTGCAAGAGAACGTAGACAGCGGATGGATCAATCGAAAGTTGAAAGGTATCGAAGTTCCCGCTGAACAGTCTGAGCCCCTTCACCGATGTCGCGCGAAAGGCAGCTCTTGGCACTCCCCGGAAGTAACCGCGATTTCAGCACCCAGGCCATAAGCGGACTACTCGCTGCACTTGGTCGCCAAGTACGGAGCCACCGCGATCCCTTCGCGGCCTGGAAGGTCGAGATTGAGGACGAGATCGCAAGCGGCTGCCTGCTTGTTTCAGACCTGAGCCCAAAGGGAGAGGGGCCGGAATCCCGACCCCTCTCAGTAGGCAATTGCCGGAGCCTTGCGCAGATAGTCATGGTCCGTTGCCTGCCGCAGCATGAAGTCGGCAACGTCCGCCCGCGCGATGTGGGTTCCCTTGGCGGGAATGCCATCAACGGCGATCCGATACCGTCCAGTTGATACGCCATTGGTGAGCGGTAGGGGGCGCACCGCGATCCACTCCGGCACATGGCCCTGGATTTCGGCCAAGGCCCGTCGGTGGTCGTCCAACGTGTGGCGGAGAACGCGCTTGGCGAGGAACAGGAGCACCGCTCCCCGGATGTCCGTTGCCGTCTCCCCCAGGACGCCGAAGTTCGATAGGAAGACGAGGCGCCGTACTGGTTGCGACCGCATTCCCTGCACGACGGTGCGAGCAGCGGTCGAGTACAGGTTGGTCCTTCCCCGGGTGTCGGCGCCGACCGTGCAGAACACCGCATCCTGCCCGGCGATCCCGCGTGCGACCGAGCTTGCGTCCCGAACATCGCAGGACATGACCTGAAGCCCTTCCTGCGCGGCATCGATCGCTGCTGGGTTCCGAACCGCCGCTTTAACTGTATGGCCCTCCGACAGGGCTCGTTCGATCAGGCAGCGCCCTACGCCTCCATTTGCCCCGAAAACGATGATGTTCATGGATGAATTCCCTTCGCGTCCGAGAGCAGATCGCATTCCTTGGGACAGCATGACCGTTCGACCTCACCTTGCTGGAGGCTGCTCCGGATGTCAGGCGGCTCCCGTCTTGGCCTGTGATGTTTGCACCATCTGCCCACGTCGGGCGTGACCAAGCGCACGGATCGGGGAAGTCTCGTGCGATACAACTGCTGCCGAGGCAAGGACTACCCAACGTACGCAGGTCGACCCAACCGCTCGGAGGCCCGATGTCCCTGTCGCAGATCATCGTCAGGCCGGGTTTGCCGCCCATCGCGGCGGCCGGAGAAACCTTGGTGGTCCACGAGTGGACCGACTCCGGACCGTCCTACCTGCACATTCACCGTTCCGACGATGAAGCCTGGCACGTCCTCGAAGGAAACCTCCGCTTCAGGTTCGAGGACGGCGAGGTCGACGCTCCCGCAGGGACCACGGTCTTCGTGCCGGCAGGGCTCGCCCACACCTACAAGGTCACGGAGCCGAGCCGCTACCTGATCGTCCTCACCCCGCGGCTGGATCGTCTCATCGCCCGATTGCGGCGCCTGACGGATCAGAGCCGGCTGCGGGATACGCTTGCGGAGTTCAATACCGTAATCGTGGACTAACTCACCCGCTATTCCCCATGGCGGGGACGACCGAAAATCAATCCTGCGGCGGGTCGACCGTGCCCTGTTTGCCACCAAAGGCGAGGGACAGAACCGCACTATGGTCGGCGTTGCGGCGAAAGGAGGATCGCCTCAGCAAAGGTCCGGCAACGGCGCGACGAGCGGACCTTCATTCGTTCCGACCAATGTTACAATTTGACCCAGAGCCGACTCTGGATGTCTTCTACCACGCTATATACAACGGTGACACGTCAATCACTTATCGTTTTCCTAAACCCGATAGCGTCGATGACACGTCCTTCGGCCCTTGTGGAGGTGCCGAGCCCGAAGCTGTGACCGATTTCCTTCTTCCGTTGGTCCACCTCTGTGCCGAGACTGTCACCCGTTCTAGGTAAACGTACTTTCAGCCGGCCGACCCGTTCTGGTCTTGTGCCACTTCAATCCAAGGACATCCATGTTCCACCTGACTTTCGCACTGCCGGCCCTTTATGTGCTGGCGCGGTTCGTGTGGCCGCTGCCCTGGGCGCCGGGTGGGAAGATCGCCCTTGCCACCACCGTGCTCGTGGCATCGCAATACCATCTCTGGAGCCGCCTTTCGTCCGGCTCGGTCTTCTCTCCCGAGTTCCCACGCGCCCTGGTGCTTCTGTTCAACTGGGCGTTCGGGGCAATCGCGCTGCTGGCGGTGATGCAGATCGCAATTGATGTTATCGCATTGATCACGCGGCTGGTCCGGGGCGGCGGAGCCATACCGGACAGCGTGCGCTACACGGCCGCGACGGTGGCCATGCTGCTCTCGGCAGTCGGCGTGTACCAGGCGACGCGTGTTCCGCCGCTCAAGGATGTTGAGATCGCCATCCCGGACCTGCCGCCTCAGTTCGACGGCTACAAGCTCCTGCAACTGACCGACCTGCACATCAGTCGCCTGTTTGCCAGGGAGTGGACCCAAGCGGTGGTCGAGCGGTCTAATGCGCTCGGGGTTGACCTGATCGTGGTCACCGGCGATCTGATCGACGGCTCATTCGGTGCGCGGCGTGCCGACGTAGCGCCACTGCGCGAGCTGCGTGCGAAGGACGGCGTCTGGGTCATCCCCGGCAACCATGAGTACTTCTTCGGCTACGAGGAGTGGATGCGCCAGTATGCCAGTATGGGGATGCAGGTGCTCGCCAACGATCATACGGTCCTGACCTGTGATGGCGGATCGCTGGTGCTAGCCGGTGTCACCGACCTGTCGGCGCCTCGATCCTCCTATCCGGCACCGGACCTGTCGGCCGCGCCTGAGGGCGCGCCGTCGGGTACGCCGATCATCCTGCTCGACCACCAGCCGAGGAACGCCTCGCAGGCGGCCGCACGTGGGGTAGCGCTGCAACTCTCTGGGCATACCCACGGTGGCATGATCCCGGGACTGGACCGGCTGGTCGCACGCGCCAACAATGGCTTCGTCTCGGGCCGATACCAAGTCGGCGGCATGACGCTCTATGTCAACAACGGCACGGCGTTATGGCCCGGCTTCGCCTTGAGGCTCGGGCGTCCCTCCGAGCTGACTCGCATCACCTTACGACGAGCATCACAGCGGGATCGTTCGCCCGTCCATGCGCCGACGAGTTCGGGACGGACGCTTGCTCCAGTTCCCGCAGGATGAAATCGCGGTGACAAAGCCGTCAAGCGGAATGGCAGCCATCGCCACGCCTCAAACCTAAGCCCGAAGGCCGTAATCCTCATTAAACCGGACGTTCCGGACGCGCAGGGAATCTCGATTCCTGACCCGCAGCGGACCATCCTGTCTGAATTGAGGAAGCGCTACAGAGTATTGAATGTGCGTGCGCTGCCGCTGCCCTCCGCCATCGCAGCGAGTTCCTCTGCCAGCACAGTCGCCTCAAGACTTCTTTCCAGTAATGCCTGCCACCGCTCGGGGCTCTCCATCTTGAGCAGCCGCGCGCTTCGGAGAGCGCCTGGGCGGTTGCCAGTGAGCAGCCGATCCTCAATGTTCTCCACCACACAGTCGAGGAAGATGTCGGTCAGCCGCCCCAGCCCATGATGGTAGGCCGCCTCGGCCTCAGGATCGCCCTCCACCAGCGGCCACTGACGCGCGTAGACGGAGCGGATACTGTGCAGCATGCGCTCGCCGTCTCGCGACGAACTCGTGCTGTAGCGGCGGTAGCGGGTGACCGCCGGCGCCTGATAGCAACAGGCGGTGAAGCGGTGGGCCGTCCGCAGATAGAAGTCGAGGTCGTCGGCTCCCCAGGGATCGCGGAAGCCTCCAACCGCTTCCACCACCTCTCGCCGGAACATGACCGATGAGGGTGGAATAATGTACCAGTCGAAGCGCAGGAGGGGCAGATAGATGTAGGCTTGTGGCGGTGGGGGAGCCACGTGCCACGGCACCAGTTCGCCCTCGGACGTCATCTCCTCGCGCGGGCCGACGGCAAACCCGGCTTGAGGGTGCCTTTCCAGAGCATCGAGCCCGGCCGCAAGAGCGGAGGGGAGCAGGTGGTCGTCAGCATCAAGGAAGATCAAGTAGCGCCCGCGGCTCAGGGCGATCCCGGCGTTGCGTGCAGCCGCCGGACCTGCATTGTCCTGACGCACGGTGGTTGTTCGTGGATATGCGGCTGCCAATGGTGCTACAGGCACCAACGAGCCGTCATCCACCAGGATGACCTCGTAATCTTGGCAGGTCTGGGCGGAGACCGTTTGCAAGGTCTGATTGAGAAACTCGGCCTGAGCAGGTGTGCCGAGATGGCACGGCACGATGATGGAGACGAGAGGCTGGTCGTGTTCGGGAGACGATGAGGGCACCGAGACAACTCCACTTGGTCCTGCTTCAGGTGTGGAGGTGAGATAGGGCGAGAAGGCAGCGGCGAAACTGCCGGGGCTAGCCCAAGTTAGCCTGGAGACTGCGGATTTTCCCCTCCTGAAATGGGGCAGACGAAAGCCGAGCTTCCACAGTCGTTGGGTAAGCTGACCTTCATAAGGCCACGCCTGACGGCTCGGTTTGACCCTGAGCAGTCCCTCCGAACGGGCTAAAAGGCTCAAGGTTTGTGTCGGCCCTTACGGCTTTTGGCGTCGCGCCACGTCGGGGTCCTGCATGGGACTTGTTCAGGTGCCTTAACCGCCTTGAATTGTCTGCTGCCTGCGTGCGCCTCTTGATCCGTATAGGCTGGACCGGCTTGGAGCAGCCTGGTTGACTGGATGCGAGACCTCCTTGGCGGCTGCGACGACCTGGAGGGCTTGGGGCAAAGCATGGGGATCGGGCGGCTTGTAGCGTGGGTTGGCCAATCTAGGCTCGGCGGTCAGGCGCTAGTGCACGACCTGCTCGGGTGAGGCGCCCTTGAGCACGCGCTGGCGTCTCCTGTTGTAGGCTTGGTTGAAGCCCTTGAGCAGGATCTCCAGATCCCGATGGCTATAGATCGTGATCCCCAGCACCTCATGTTGCACGCGCCCATTGAAGCGCTGGGCCAGGCCATTGGTTTGCGGCGTATAGGGCTTGGTGATCCGGTGCTGCACCTTCAGTTTGCGGCAGGCCTCTTCAAAGCCATCGGCCGTGAAGCATGATCCCCTATCCGTCAGGATGTGCGTGATCTTGAAGGGGAAGGCCCGGACCGCCTCTTCCAGGAAGGCAACCGCGCTGGTGGTCAGCTCGTCGTCGTAGACGGCCAGGCGCACCCAGCGCGAGCAGCGGTCGATGGCGACATACAGATAGTGCTTGCGGCGCTCGCCATCAGCGGTCTCCAGCTTGGGCAAATGCTTGATGTTCATGTGCACAAAGGCAAGATCGTAATCCTTGGACGTGCCGCTTTCCCGCTTGCGCTGCTGAGCGGGCGGAAAGCGGCCAGGCCTTCCGCCCTGAGGATGCGGTAGACCGCGTCCCGATTCAGATGCGGCAGGAAATGGCTGACCACGAAGGTGAGGTCATCGAGCGGAAAGCCGGTGGCTTGGCGCAGGGCGCAGACGATCGCGCGCTCTCCCTTGCTGGCTTTCCAGGGCAGCTTGTGCGGCCGGCTGGGATGATCCTGGCAGTCATGGGCTCCGCGCTTGCGCCACTTGCGGAGGGTCTCGGTGCTCACGCCAAAGCGTCTCGGCAGTATGCCCGTGGGCTCAGACGAGCGCGATCTCCAGACGGACAGCCGGGGTGGTGCGGGCTTGAGGATGGATGGACAGCATCAGATCCTCCACCACGCACGCGGCGGGCGCCGCGAGCCATCGAGGCGCCAAGTATATTCCTCAGTCGCCCAACGCACCCGATCCCAATAACGTTTCGCTACCAAACACTTAGCACTACAGCCGGGATGGGTGCGTTGTCTTGGACACGGAGGTGTCGCGCCATGACACACGCAAGCGAGGCCCACCGCTGGGTCGATCAGTTGGACGATCTCGTCGCCCGCCTTGCTCCCCGCTTCAGCCGCATCGAACCGCGCCGGCGGGCCTGGGCCTATCTGCAGGGCCTGCTCGCGCCGCTGGAGCGCAAGAACGGCTGGCACCTGGCGGAAGCAGCCGTCGGGATGAGCGGACCGCTCCGGCAGATGGAACTTCCGGCGTCTAGGCCTGTTCCGAGAACAGCCACGTCTGTCCGTTGGCACGAGTGCCGCCATTCAGGGAGGACCAGATGAGCAAGCCCGAGGAAGCCGATCAGCGCCCCGACACGCCGCATTATGAGAACGCCACCGGCGGCTGGGGATCGCTTAAGGGGGTCAGCCGCATCCTTGCCGACCAGAGACCTACCGTCGGCGCCCTCCGTACGCTGATGCGCCAGAACAAGCCGGGCGGGCATATGTGCACCTCCTGCGCCTGGACCAAGCCTGCGCAGCCGCACCTCTTCGAGTTCTGCGAGAACGGCGCCAAGGCGACAATCTGGGACCTAACGCGCGACCGCTGCACTCCTGACTTCTTTGCCGAGCACAGCGTTACCGAGTTGCGCGACCTGCCGGACTATGAGTTGGAGAGGGCCGGGCGGCTCACTCATCCGCTACGCTACGACGCTGCCTCGGACCGCTACGTCGAGACGACTTGGGAAGAGGCCTTCGAAGGGATCGGGGCGAAGCTCCGAGAGCTCGATCCAAAATCGACCGTCTTCTACATGTCAGGCAAGGCTGTCCTGGAGACCGCCTATCTCTATGCGCTCTTCGCGCGGCTCTACGGGCACAACAACCTGCCCGACAGCTCCAATATGTGCCATGAGACCACGAGCGTGGGGCTCAAGAAGGTAATTGGTGTTGGGGTAGGCACCTGCGTGCTGTCGGACTTCGATCATTGCGACCTGATCCTGTTCTTCGGCCAGAATACCGGGACTAACTCGCCCCGCTTCCTCCACACCCTCAAGGACGCCAGGGAGCGAGGCTGCAGGATCGTCACCTTCAACCCGATCCGCGAGAGGGGCCTCGTCGAGTTCGCGGATCCTCAGAATCCTGCCCAGATGACGGTAAAGCCCGCCACCCCGATTTCGGACATCTACCTCCAAGTCCGCCCCGGAGGCGACGTCGCGGTGCTGGCCGGGCTGTGCAAGCGTGTGCTGGAGCTCGATGGCGAGCGGGGAGGGAGCATCCTCGACCGAGCCTTCATCGCGGAGCATACCACAGGGCTTGAGGAGCTCGAGGCGCGGTTGCGCGAGGTGCCCTGGGAGGAGATCGAAAGGGAATCCGGCCTGCGTCGCGAGGAGCTCGAAGAGGTGGCGGAGATCTACGCCACGTCGAAGAACGTCATCGGCATCTACGGGATGGGCCTGACCCAGCATGTCAGGGGCTGGCTCAACCTCGCCATGCTCGTGAACCTCCTCCTGCTTCGCGGCAATATGGGGCGGGAAGGGGCCGGCATCTCGCCCGTGCGTGGGCACTCCAACGTGCAGGGCCAGCGCACCGTGGGCATCACCGAGAAGCCCAAGAATGTACCGATGGACAAGCTGAGGGAGCTGTTCGGCTTCGAGCCGCCGCAGGAGGAGGGGCGCTCCACCGTGGATCTGGTCGAGGGGTTGCTCGACGGTTCAGTGCGAGGCCTCATCTCCATGGGCGGCAATCTTGCTCGCGCGATCCCAGACCGAGCCCGCGCCGAGGAGAGCTGGCGCAGTCTCGAACTCAATGTGCAGATCGCGACCAAGCTCAATCGCTCGCACCTGCTGCCCGGGCGTGCCACCTGGCTGCTGCCCTGCCTCGTGCGATCCGAGGAGGATATGCAGGCGACAGGGGCGCAGGCGGTGACGATGGAGGATAGCCTGAGCATGATCCACGGCTCTCTGGGCAAGCGCAAGCCCGCCTCGCCGCATCTGAAGTCCGAAGTCGCCATCGTCGCAGGGATCGCTAAGGAGACGCTGCCGCCCAATCCCATGGTGAAGTGGGACGAGTGGACCGGCGACTACGGGCTGATCCGCGACCTGATCGAGGCGACCTATCCCGACAAGTTCCGCGACTTCAACGGGCGGCTCTTCACACCGGGTGGGTTCCACCGGGGCAACTCGGCGCGCGAACGCGAGTGGAAGACCGAAAGCGGGAAGGCCCAGTTCACCGCGCCCGAGGTACTGACCGCCCTGGGTGAGCCGCCTGAGGGCGAGGAGTTTACGCTGATTACGCTGCGTTCGAACGACCAGTTCAACACCACGATCTACGGCTTTTCCGACCGGTTGCGGGGGCTTTCGGGGTCGCGCGACATTCTCCTCATCAACCCCGAGGAGATGGGGCGGCGGGGTCTCTCGGAGGGGCAGGTGGTGACGCTCGAATGCGCGGTGGATGATGGTGCCGAGCGCGTGGTGCGGGGGCTGAAGATCGTTCCCTACGATCTGCCGGACGCCTGCGTCGCGGCCTACTACCCTGAGGCCAATCCCCTGATCCCTGTGAGCTATCACGATGAGTTGGCCAAGACCCCTGCCTACAAGGGGGTGCCCGTTCGCATCCGTACCGAAGGGTGAGCGCATGAAAGAGATGCTGAAAGATCTGGCGAGTGGCACCCTCCCACACTATGGCCGATCCTGCAGTACCGCTGCGATATCCCGACGAGGTGTCCGAACAGTCCGCTGACAGGTGCGGCCGATCAGGATCTTGACGGGAGGCGACGACAGCGGGGGAGCGATGAGGACGGAGGGATGAGCCCGGAAGATTGGAATCAGATTTATTGCGGCCCCGCTCCGGCTCCGGCGGAGATCTGGCTGCGCTGGAACCTCGACCCGATTCTCCTGCTGGCGCTCGGCATCTTAGCTTTTTCTGTCGGCCGGAGTCGGTCAGGCGCATTGGGCGTGGCGGCGCTGGCGTTGGCGTTCGTGTCGCCTCTTTGCGCACTCTCCGCATCGCTTTTCTCGGCTCGTGTCGTCCACCACGTCTTGCTGGTCGCGGTCGCGGCTCCGCTGATCGCATCGGCATGGCCCGCGCGCGAGCCACGGCCGGCAGCAGCGCCCTTCCTGATTTCAACGGCGGTGCTTTGGGCATGGCACCTTCCCTCAGCGTACGATCTCGCCCTGTCTTGGGTCCCGGCCTACTGGATCATGCAGCTCTCGCTCATCGTGACCGCAATCGTCTTTTGGCGCACCATCCTCCAACCGCGCCAGAACGGGGGCTACGCTCTTCTCATGATCCTCGGCGGCTACATGCAGATGGCGTTCCTGGGTGCGCTCCTTACGTTTGCGCCCGCCTCCCTCTACGCGATCCACGCCGTGGCGCCGTTCGACTGGGGCTTTTCGCCCCTCAATGACCAGCAGCTCGGCGGCCTTATCATGTGGGTGCCGGCGGGTCTGCCCTATCTAGCTTGGGGAGCAATGGTGGCGCGACGCGGCTGGCGGGCAATGGACGGGCGCCTGGCATGATCCCTTGGCTGAACCCGACTATTCCTTATCTGAAGGCGCTTCACATTGCGATGCTCAGCCTCTGGTGCGCGGGACTCTTCGCCCTGCCGCTCATGCTGGCGCGGCACGACCCGGCCATCGGCCAAGCGGACTACGCCCGGATCCGGCGCGCCACACATTTCGGCTACACCTTCGTCATTACCCCGGCCGCCGTGATCGCCATCGCATCGGGGACGCTGCTCATCTTCCTGCGCGAGGTTTTCGTCCTGTGGATGTTCGCCAAGTTGGTTTTCGTGGCGCTGCTCGTGTCCTTCCATGCCTGGGTCAGCTACATCATCGTCGCCGTCGCCGAGACCGAGGGCTCTCACACGCCGCCCGAGCCGCTGGTGCCCACGCTGCTGCTGATGGTCCCGATCCTCGCCATTCTCACACTTGTCCTCGCCAAACCGGATTTGAGCAGGATCCCGATCCCGGACTGGCTCGAGGAACCTCGGGGAGTTCAGCTCCCCTTCGATGTCCCCAGGCGATAGTCAAAGACAAGCTTGCCCCCATGCCACCCTGTTGCCGAGACCATCAGGACGTTGAACCCAGACAGAAGGAGGCCATAGGGCAGCACTGCCGCCTCATAGCCATACAGCCGGTAGCCCCAGTTGGCTCCGAGCAGCGACAGCAGGAGCACCGCGATAACGGCATGGGTCCAGGAGGGCACGCGTATACGGATGCCAGGGACCATCAGGAGCTCCATGGTTCCCGTCGCAGCCGCCGCGAGTCCGAACAGAAAAGCTGTGCCTGCAGCCCAGACGCCGGCACGTGCCCAAAACATGTCGCCAGACAGCCAATAGAGTCCATCTGCCCCGAACGTGCAGAACGTCAGCGCTACGGGAAAGGCTACGGTCATCGCGTGGAGCGGGTGGCCCCAGATGCCGATCTTCGACTCGGTCTCGGTGTAACCCGGAAGCTGCTCAATCGGGTCGATGAGTCCATCACGCCCGTTCTGCACCATTTCCTGCGTCATTACGGCTGTTTCCCTCGCTGGAGTATCGGGGCCACAACGTTCGTCGTCCTCGCTGGTTGCGAGTCGCGACTCTCGACGGTCCACCCGGCTGGACCGGCAGCCGACCTGATCGCCACCCTGTGGTGGGTGATGTTGGCCGGTGCCACGGTGATCTTTCTTTTCGTGATGACGCTTCTCGTGCTGGCATTCAGTCGCGGGCCGGCGCCAGCCTCTGCCCAGGCGGACGAGACACGGGAGAAGGTTTGGATCGTGGGTCTCGGCATCGGTTTCTCAGTTACGGTCCTGGCCACGCTCCTGACTTACGGTCTCGTCGTGGGCGAGCGGCTCCTCCCTCGGCCGGGACCGGAGGTAGTGACCGTCCGCGCCGAAGGGCGGCAGTGGGCGTGGTCCTTTAGCTATGCCGACGCCCCTGGTCATGTGACTGAGGGCGTGCTTCACATCCCGGCCGGGCGGCCGGTGGACGTGCAGGTCACCACCGTCGACGTGATCCACAGCTTCTGGGTGCCGCAGCTCGCAGGCAAACTCGACGCGATCCCGGGCCATGTGAACGTCTTGCGGATCGAGGCTTGGGCGCCTGGCGACTACGCGGGCGTGAGCTCGGAATACAACGGTCCTGGCTACAAGGACCACGTCTTCACCGTTCGCGCCCATGATGAGGCCGGCTGGATTGCCTTCCTGGCGGGAGGCGAGCGATGAATGCGCTGCGCCGCCATCGCGCACTGACGCGGATCTGGGCGTCAGACCCCGGCTGGAAAGGCTGGTTCACCACGGTGAACCACACCGACCTCGGGCGGATGTTCCTGTTCGTGGCGGTGTTCTTCTTCGTGATCGGCGGAATTCTGGCGATGCTGATCCGCGCTCAACTCGCCACCCCGCGCTCGGCCTTCGTCGGACCGGACATTTACAACCAAATCTTCACGATGCACGGGACCATCATGATGTTCCTGTTCGCGATCCCTCTCTTCGAAGGGCTCGCGGTGTATCTGCTGCCCAAGATCCTGGGAACGCGCGACTTGGCATTCCCGCGCCTCACCGCCTATGGTTTCTGGTGCTACGTCTTCGGCGGCTCGCTCCTGATCGTCTCGCTTCTTGCGGGCATCGCGCCCGACAGCGGCTGGTTCATGTACCCGCCGCTCTCCTCCCGTATCGCGAGCCCCGGTATCAACACAGACTTTTGGCTCCTCGGCATCACCTTCGTGGAAATCTCCGCGATCTGCGCCTCCGTTGAGATCACCGTGACGGTGTTGCGCTATCGTGCGCCGGGCATGTCACTGCCCCGGATGCCGATCTTTGCCTGGTATGCTCTCGTCACCGCAGTGATGATCCTGACGGGCTTCCCGCCGCTTATCCTGGGCTCGATCCTGCTCGAACTCGAGCGTGCCTTCGGAATGCCCTTCTTTCAGGTTGAGCACGGGGGCGACAGCCTGCTGTGGCAGCACCTTTTCTGGCTCTTCGGCCACCCGGAGGTCTATATCATCTTTCTGCCCGCCGCCGGAGTGGTCTCAATGATCCTGCCGGTGATGGCGCGCACAACGCTGCTGGGTTACGGCTGGATTGTGGCCGCGGCGGTGACGCTGGGCGTCCTCAGCTTCGGGCTATGGGTCCACCACATGTTCACCACAGGCATCCCGCATATGGGCCTCGCCTTCTTCTCTGCGGCCTCGACCTTGGTCGCGGTGCCCACAGGAGTCCAGATTTTCGCATGGATCGGGACGATCTGGAAAGGGAGCCCGCAGCTCAAACTTCCGATGATGTGGATCCTGGCCTTCTTCGCCACCTTCGTCATCGGCGGGCTCACTGGCGTCATGGTGGCCGTGGTGCCCTTCGACTGGCAGGTGCATGACACACACTTCATCGTCGCGCACCTCCATTATGTCCTCGTCGGGGGCTTCGTATTCCCGATGCTGGCAGCGCTTTACTATTGGATGCCACACGCCACCGGACGAAAGCGCTTCTTCAAGCTTGGCGAGACCGCCTTCTGGCTGATTACAATCGGCTTCCATGTCACCTTCCTCGCCGTCCACTGGGTGGGGCTCCTGGGCCAGCGTCGCCGCATCCATACCTACGATGAAGGGCAGGGATGGGAAGTCATCAACCTGGTTGCCTCCGTCGGCGGCTTCGTCACAGCGGTTGGTTTCGCTCTGGTGATCGTGGACGTGGCGCTCAACGCGGCCGTTGCCATCCGCGGCTCTCGCGATCCGTGGCATGCCGGCACTCTCGAATGGGCCATGCCGACACCGCCGCCGGCCTACAACTTCGCAAGCCTTCCCCTGATCGAATCGCGCAATCCGCTCTATGATGATCCGGACCTGCCGGTCTGCCTCGTCCGCGGGGAAGGCTACCTGGGCGACCCGTCCCGGGGGCGCCGCGAGACCCTCACCCTAGAGGTTGCGAGCGGCAGGCCAGCATACGTCGTCATCTTTCCCAGCAACACGGCGTTGCCCATTCTCATGGCCTTCATCACGGGCGGCATCTTCGTTGGCATGCTCCTGAAGCTCTACTGGCTTGTGCCGCTTGCCGCTCTGGGAGTTGCTGCAATGGTCGTTAGATGGGTGTGGAGCCTGGGCTCCAATCGCGATGAGGGTCCACTGGAGGTGGGACGTGGCCTCACCCTGCCGCTTGCTTCCGAGGTTGCGGATCCGCCAGGGTGGTGGGGATCGCTGTTCCTGCTCCTCGCCAATGCAACGCTCTTCGGATCCTTGCTGTTCGGTTATGCATTCCTGTGGACGGTCGCGCCCAACTGGCCGCCGCCCAAGTATCTGGAGCCCGGCCTTGTCGGCCCGGCTCTCGTGCTCGGGGGCACTGCCCTGTCGATGGCGGGGATACGGCTCGCGCGCTGGAAGCTGCGCTGCGGGAGCGGCCCCTGGTTAGGCCTCCTTCTCAGTGTAGTCGGCGCCGTCGGGACAGGTATGGCAGCGGGAACTCTACTTCTCGGGACATCATTTGATGCCCATGCCTATAGCGCCACAATCTGGGTGATCGGCGGCTACGTCCTATTTCATGCGGGCCTGGTGGGCGGAATGATCACCTTCCTCACCCTTCGCGCGGCAGCGGGATATGTCGCAGGTCGCCGCGTCGGCGAGGCGCGGATCGTGCAACTCTGGACCGACTACACCGCGGCCGTGGCGCTGCTCGGGCTTGGTGTGGCTTGGGTGCCAGGAGTTCTGACGTGAAGGACATCCTCCGCATCTCTGTCCCGCTGACGGTCTGGCTCGCCGCTTTCAGCGCGGTCTACGGGCTCGAGGGCCTTGTCTGCTCCCATCGTTGGGCCGAAGCAGGATTGAGCCTTGCCGCGGGTCGCGGGATACTTCTGGCCGCGTGGGCCCTGGCTGTCGCGCTCCAGGCTATGCTTCTGCTCGCCCTCCGCTCACCGCGGTTCGCCTCGCCTTCTGGGTTTGCCCGGAGCGTCAGCCTGACACTGGCCGGTGTGGCGCTCGTCGCTACGACCTGGACACTACTCCCTGTAGCCGCAATGTCGCTGTGCTTGTAAAGTACGATGGCTTTGCTCCATTAATTTGGAACAGGCACAACAAACCCAGTCGAACTGGTCGTAAAGGCGGCAAGAGCGAAGAGCTGGCTCACAAGACGGACGTCGCCTATCGCGCCGGGCTGTGTCAGAGTGCAGTGGCCGCGGCGGATCATGCGCATCGTTTCGCAGCCCTTGAGGATGGGAGAGGCTGTTTTCATCCTCTAGAAACCGCGCGTCAGCTGGATGACACGCTTGAGCGCCCTGTGGTCCGCCCCGATGATGTTGTTGAGGTACTTTGATGTCCGGTGGTCAACTTCTCTCGACAGCAGGCCTTTCCTCCGTAAGCGCCGGATCGCCCTCGGATAAGATGCCATTACGTCGGTCGTAATTGACCAGGGTGGATAGTCGCTCATCGTCCTCAATGCTTGTGAGCAGGAAGCGGTAGGCTGCTCTGGTATTCCGCCGACCTGTTGACCATGCTTGTCAACGGCACAGAACAGATACTTCCATCCTCCGCCTACCCGCACGTAGGTTTCATCCACGTGCCATGATCCGGAACGGGATCCCTGGTACTTACGCACCCGCTTCGCGATCTCAGGGGCGTAACGCTGGACCTACCGGAAGATGGTGCCTGGGGCGACGCTGACACCGCGCTCCTGCATCATCTCAGCGAGATTGCGGTAGCTGGTCCCGTACTTGCAGTACCAGCGGACACACAGCAGGTTAATTTAACCGGGAAAGCGACGGCGTTTGAACGATTCTTGGTGAACCGCTCCTCGTTATACGGCCGAGGCTAATCCAATGGAGCTAGATCGTGGCGGCTTCGCTGAAGGTCGCAGCGGCAGCCATTGGAGCCGCAGGGGAGGCGGTGACGAGGGCGCTCGGCAGTTCATCGGGCGAGAGCGGCGGCAAGACAGCCGCAAGGGCGGCAGGCGATCCTCGTCGCGTGAGAGATCGTCGGCAGTCGGCGACTAGCCGACCCGATGATCGGTCAGACGGGGTCAGATCCCCAAACCTAGCCCTGTCCGGGTGGCAGATTCGGGGCAAGTAGCACCGAGCCCAGCCGCAGGGGCAGGACGCTCGGTCAATCTCCATCGCGGCTGAGGTTGCCTAGGGCCTTCTTCTGCTCGGTTCAGGCTCCGGCAATCCGGGCAAAATGAATGACGAGGCCAGGACGCTCGCCCTGAATCTGGAATTCATCTTCCTCGCATTGCAATGCCGACATAATCTCCTAGGCGGCAACCTTCGTCTCGCGATAAAGAAGACCGACAGCTTCAACGAAGGCGCACTCCAGGTGATCGATCCGGCCGTAGATCTCCTCCAGGCACTCCTCCTGCTTCTGGCTGCTTTCCTCCAACTGGGTGAGCCGTTCTTCAACCGACCTATTCGGCATTGGTTCCTCTGCTATTGTGACGGAGATTGGCTAACGGTGTAGTCGCAGAGATGTTGCACCGCTTCTTCGGCAGAGCCACCTTGTCCCCTTGCCTGACCATCGATATTGGCGGGGGACATCACCGCTCCAACCAAGAGTGCGAGTTCACCTCTGGCAAGCGACCCAGTCATTGCCGAAACGGTTTATAGGAAGCGTCCTTTGCTCGCTGTTCGGAGAGCATGACTCGGAGTACACAATGGTAGCGCTGTCGATCCTCGACCTTGTTCGCATCACTGAAGGCACAGATGCCCGTGGCGCACTCGACAATGCCCGCGATCTAGCCCGTCATGCGGAAGGTTGGAGGTACCACCGCATCTGGGTGGCTGAGCACCACAACATGCCGGGCATCGCGAGCGCCGCCACGTCCCTTGTGATTGCTCACATTGCCGCGGGCACCCAAACTATTCGGGTTGGGGCCGGCGGGATCATGCTTCCAAACCATTCCCCACTCGTGATCGCAGAGCAGTTCGGTACCCTGGAGCGCCTGTTTCCGGGCCGCATTGATCTCGGGCTCGGCCGCGCGCCCGGCACCGATCAGTTCACTCTCCGGGCCCTGCGCCGCTCCCCTGAGGCCGCCGAGTATTTCCCGCAGGACGTGCTGGAGTTGCAGGCTTACTTCGCCCCGGGCGAGCCGGACCAGCGCATCCAGGCCGTCCCGGCTGCCGGAACGGAGGTGCCGCTGTGGATCCTCGGTTCGAGCACCTTCGGCGCGATACTCGCAGCCGAGCTTGGCCTGCCCTACGCATTCGCGTCGCATTTCGCTCCTGACCAGCTTTTGCCCGCACTCCGAGTCTACCGCAACCGCTTCAAGCCCTCCGACCAGCTTGACCAACCCTATGCAATGGTGGGGGTCAATATCATCGCTGCCGATACGGACAAGGAGGCACACCGGTTGGCGACCACGCAGCAGATGTCCTTCGCCGATCTCCTTCGCGGGGCCCGTGGGCTGAGCCGCCCCCCGATCGATGACATCGAGAGCTACTGGTCACCGGCGGAAAAGGCCCAGGCGATGCGGATGCTCGCCCGATCGGTCATCGGCTCTCCTCAGACTGTTCGAGAGGGCATCGATGCTCTCGCTGCGGAGACCGGAGCCGACGAGCTGATCGTTGTCTCGGATATCTACGATCATTCAGCGCGGCTGCGCTCCTTCGAGCTGATCGCAACAAACCACGACGATCATGCGGATGCTGCTATGGCCGTTGGCAGAGCCGACTAAGTTCGCAAGCCAGTTCAAATGAGACAATGCAATGGGTCCGATTTGACAAGCACCGTGCCAGCATATGGACTGGAGCAAATACCCGCTTCTGGCACTTCGCGGAAGTCCGCCGCGGGTCTGATCTCGCAAGGAACAGCGGACATTCCGGGAGGGCAGGGGATCGTCACTGCATGACAGGGGCAGACTTTCAGCCGGGGTCAGGAGTTGCCGATTTCTTGTAAGAAGACAGGATACTCAAACGATGGAGCTATTTGCTGGTACGAGGTTCATGGTGCCTCTTCAGGGACACCCGCCTTGCGAAGACCCTCAACGAAGGTGTCGCAGTGTGCAAACCTATGCATATGCCTGCGGACCAGACTCAGGCTCAGAGGCGCCCCACCCATCCCGTTTCGAACGGCTAGCAGTTCCGTGGCCTCTTCTATCAATCCCAAGTGGCCGCAGCAGCTGATCAAAGTGTTGAATGGCCCAGTGTAGTCCGTGAAGCCGGAAACGGACACTCTCAGAAAGGGGAGCGCCTCCTCGAAGCGACGCGCCGCCAGAAGGGCAAGACCGTGGGTGGTCGTGTAGAATCCGGAGAAACTATCGAGCGGGCTCATGCGCAGGGCCCACTCGGTCTCGACGATCGCCTCTTCAAACCGGCCTGCTCTCAGGAGCGCCCAGCCGAGCGCCGTATGACCGAGCGCGAAGCTCGGGTTGAGCGTCAGGGCGCTTCCGAGCTCCGCCAGCGCCCGCTGATGCTGACCAGCCGTGCTGAGGCACAGCCCAGACACCATCCTGGCCCAGGGCTCGCCGGGATCGAAGGCCAGAGCGTCCTGCGCGTGAATGGCGGCTTGCTCGTAGCCGGCGTCCACGTCGGGCGTCCACAGGCACATAGAGGCCCACCAGATCGCCCAGCTCAGGAGGGCATGGGCTCTTGCATAGCCTGGCTCCAAACCGATGGCACGCCGCAAGAGCAACTGTGCTTTTTCGTTCTGCGTCCGCTCTACCTTGTTGAGGAGGGTCATGGCCTGGACTACGAGGCCCCAAGCATCAATGCTGTCCGGCTGCTGCGTCGAGGCTCGAAATCCTTCCTCGGCATAAAGGTGCGGCTCGACCGCAGCGACGACCCGCTCAGCGATGTCGTCCTGTACGGCGAAGATGTCCTGCATCTCGCGGTCATATTTCTCGGCCCAGATATGCTTGCCCGTAGTCGCGTCGATGAGCTGGCCGGTGACGCGAATGCGCGTTCCGGCGGTTCGGACTCTGCCCTCCAGAACATACCGAATCCCCAGATCATGGGCGACCTGTCGGACGTCCACGGCCTTGCCCTTGTAGACGAAGGTGGAGTTCCGGGCGATTACGAACAGCCACCGCAGACGTGCGAGAGCCGTAATGATGTCCTCGGTGATGCCATCGGCGAGAAAATCCTCCTCAGGATCTATCCCCATGTGGACGAAGGGCAAAACGGCGATGGACGGCTTGTCGAGGGGCTTCAAATCTACGGTCTTGGACGGCTGACGGGCCGTGCCGGCCGGTAGCCGGATTGATCCACCGCTCATGGACCGCAGGGAAAGCTGTGTCTGGCTTTCGACGATCGACAGCGTCTTGTCCGAGAAGTGACCTGTCAGCAACTTATCGACCGTCGACTTGCCCAACTTCGTCTTAAACGCGAACTGCTCGCGCGACATGCGTTCCCGCGCGATGTAGTCCCTGATCACGGCTGCAATCTGTTTCCTATTGTCCAGCATCACCCAGCCTGGCCGTGGGCTCCCGGAAAATGGTCGGGCAACTTCCGGAAATTATAGACAACTTCCGACAAGAGCCACGGAAAAAACGTTCGTTACAACCGCCGCACCGCCGAAGAGGCAGGTCGTCAAGCGCATTGCCGGACGAGATATTTGGAGGGAAGACCATGTCCGATTGTGTCGAACAAACCAGCGAGGCCTTGAGAAGAGCCGCGGAACGAGACTCCGAGACGCTATTTCCGGCGCTGTGCGGATGCGAGGCATGCAGGACCACGGAGCTGATTGCAGTCCCTTCGATCGGCACCTGCGCCGCGTGTGGAGCCGAACTAACGGTGCTCACATCTGCGACGACCTCGCAGGCTCTCGATCAGGAGCCGGAGGTCCTGTCGCCATTTGCAGCGTAATAACATTCATCAGAGGCGGGGCGCATTCCGGTGCCGGGTCCGGAACTGCATGACGTCTCGGCCATGGGCCGCGGTCGATCTCACAACCGTGGCCACGTCTCGCCAGTGCTAAATTGTATCAAAAGGATCAGAAGCTGTGGCCAATCTGTCGAATCTCTTTCTCCGGACGGCTCTCTTGTTTCTTGGAACGGGCGTCGCCATGGGCATATTCATGTCTCTGTCGCAGGACTTCACGATCAGGCCCGTGCATGTGCATGTGAACCTGCTCGGCTGGGTCGGCTTTTTCCTCTACGCGCTATTTTATCGCCACTTTCCGCACGTTGCCGCAACCCGGCTTCCGTGGATCCATTTCTGGACCGCCGTCATCGGCCTCCCCGCAATGATGGCGGGTCTCACGCTGGTCGTCTTCGGATATATGAGTTTGGGCTTGCCTCTTTTGCTCGGCGGTGAACTCGTGACTGTGATCTCGGTCGCACTCTTTATCCATATCGGCTTCACGGCAACGAAGGCCGAGCCTGCCTCGGCGCATCGCGAGAGCTTCGCACCGGCGGAGGGATCGGATCGAAGATTGCTACGAAACGATGAAGCCCAAACGCAGATGCCTCGACGGTATGGATGATGGCTTATGCCGTTTATGTCTTGTGCATCGGGATAACCCTCCGGGCGGTATCGCTGCGGTGAGAATCTGGACATTTTAGGTCCGCAGCTGGCACACCCGCGACCTAAGCTCGACGGCCGCAATCCTCACCAAAGCGGACACTTCGAAAACGCAGGGAATTTCATTGCCTGACCCAACGCTGACCTTCAGTGAACCGGGGCACTCAGTCCCTCCCTTCTTGTTCCTCAGGCAGCCGCGCTCCGATGCGACTTCCAGGCTTCGTGCTGTTTCCCCCATTTCGACATCGCGGTTACCGCTTCGTTCAGGCTCAGGCCCAACTGCGTAATGGAATACTCAACCCGCGGAGGCACTTCGCCGAAGTCATGACGAGCGATTAAGCCATCCGCCTCCATCTGGCGTAACTGTTGGGTGAGCACCTTCTCGCTGACGCCAGGCAAGAGGCGGCGCAACTCCGCGAACCGGTGCGGCCGCAGATGCAATTCCCACAGCAGTGAGATTTTCCACTTGCCGCCGATCACCTGGAGAGCGGTTCCAAAACCGCAGCTATCTGGCTCCTCGCTCCGCATGCGATAGCTCCTGTCTAAGCCTAGGGTAGCTTACCTGAAGGTGCGTACTTCCAAACAATCTAGGAACATATATCTTCGAACCCGGCCGGCCAAACCGAAACTGTTTCTGTCGAAGCGATCTTCAACAATCGGAGAAATTGCCATGAAAACGGCAGTCTGCGTTCTTGGCGCGGGCCGGATGGGCTCGTCTATTACTAGGACTTTTCTGAGCCACGGCTATGAGACATGGGTGTGGAACCGCACCCCGGCCAAGTGTGAGCCGCTGGCGTCGCAGGGCGCGCAGATAGCCCCCTCTGTGGCGGACGGAATCCAGGCGGCTGACGTCGTCATCATCAACGTCCTGGACTATACTGCCAGCGCGACATTGCTGAAGCACGATAGTGCCACCTCAGTTTTGCCTGGCAAGACGGTCGTGCAGCTCACCTCGGGTTCGCCGCGCCTAGCGAGGGGGGAGGCCGCCTGGGTGGAAGCGCATGGGGCCTTCTACTTGGATGGCGCGATCATGGCGACACCCGACTTTATCGGCAAGCCCGAGGCGGCACTACTCTATTCAGGGCCTCGAAAGGTGTTCGAGGCGCACAGGAGCCTGCTGTCCGCTCTCGGTGGCGGCACGACCTATGTCGGGGACGTTCCGGGCCAGGCCTCCGCGCTCGATACCGCTCTGCTGACCCAGATGTGGGGTGGGCTCTTCGGCGCCCTTCAAGGCATGGCTGTCGCTGAGGCGGAGAACCTCCATCTTGAGACATTCCGGAACCAATTTACCGCTTTCAAGCCGGTCGTCGATGCTGCGCTCTACGATCTGATCGATCGGACCAGAGCTCAGCGCTTTTCCGGTGACGAAACCACCCTGGCGTCGCTGGGCGCCCACTACAGCGCCTTTCAGCATCTGCTCGAATCCTGTGACGAGCAAGGCCTTGACGCGTCTCTCCCCCAGGCTATGGATAGGTTTTTCCGTCAGGGGCTCTCTCAAGGAGGCCCGGAGAGCGATCTTGCCGCGCTGGCCCCGTTGTTCCGGAAGGGCCACACCGTCGCTCCGCCCGCGGAACTCGCCAATGTATGACGCAGGACAGACACGAGTGGCGGCCTGTTCCTGCCGGAGCGTCGAACTCGTCCTCGCAGGCGAGCCCCGGCGCGTCTATGCATGCAGTTGCCTTGAGTGCCAGCGCTGCACCGGATCGGCGTTCTCGTACCGGGCGATCTATCCGGATGCAGCCATCCTCAGCCAAAAGGGGGAGACGCGATCCTGGCGGCGAAGCGGCTCATCCGGACAATGGCTCGAGCAACATTTCTGCACCACGTGCGGATCAGTCGTGTTCATGCGGGCCGAAGCCTTGAAAGACGCGCTTTCCGTGTCGGCGGGCTGTTTGGAGGATGAGCAGTATCCTGCACCACAAGTTCTCCACTGGCCCGAAAGGAAGCACCGGTGGCTATGTCTGGAAGGTGTTCCTGACGCCAGTTCTGCGTGAGTACCTATCAAAGTAGGCGTGTAATCTGAGAGCAAACAAAGCACATCCAACACTGAGAAAGCCTGCCTTGCGTTCCGAGGCGGGCTTTAGATGTATTCGAGCTCACTATGGGTGGTTTATAGCCAACACTTGCACTAGCCGCCGCTTGGTCGCTGAGCCAGGAACGCCTCATATAGGCACCGGGCTTTCGCGAGGCGGAGAAGGATAGCTGCATTGCTTCAGACCTCGTGAATTCTCAAAAGGTCTGAACCTGGCACGCCTGCGAGGTTTTGCGCGAGGGCCGCAATCCTCACGTAAGCCGACGTTCCGGAAAGTGAATAGACTTCACTGCCTGACCCGGAGCTGACCCCGACGCCTGCAGCATCACGGACTGGAGCGCCCGCCCCTCCGCTTTCGTTTCAATGATCGCGGATATGATAGCGGACGTTCGCGATTTTTCCCACCAGCTCCAACAAAAAGTCCTTGCGCGCGCTCGGCAGAGGGAAATCTGACTACGGATCTTGGTTCGGCTCGAGCAGCCAGTCCCGAAGCGCCTCAGTGACGGCGTTAGGGTTCTCGAGCGGGGTCATGTGCCCGCTCCCGGGAATGACGACCAGCTTCGCCTGCGGGACCAGGCGGGCCATCTCGTAGTGGTCTGCCAGGGGCGTCACCCGATCGTTTTCGCCGCACAGGATTGTGACGGGGCATGTCAGGGACCGAAGGACCTCGGTGCCGTCCTTTCGTTCGATGCCGTTCTGCCGGACGAAGGTCTCCGCGCCGAGTCGCTCCGTCATGGCCCTGATCCTAGCAACGATCCGCTCATCCGCGACATGGGAAGGATCGAGGTAGGTGGTCAGGAGGCGATCGCCGAAACCGTGGAACCTGCCCGGCGCAAGGGCCGCCTTGTTGAGTGCATGCCGACCAGCCAGGCGCTCCGACGTATCGGGGCGAAAGGACGTATCGAGGAGGGCGAGACGCGTGATCCGACCAGGGGCAAGGCGGGCGATCTCCTGAGCCACATACCCCCCTAGGGAGAACCCGGCGAGCGCAAAGCGCGCCGGTGCGTCGGCCAGCACGCTCTGGGCGAGTTCCCTTTGGGTCCCGCCCTTGGTGATGTCGGCAATATGGCACGTCGCAATCCCGGAAAGCCCGCTAACCTGATCGCGCCAGAGCTCGGCATCGTTGAGTAGGCCAGGGATCAGAATTAACTCCGCTCGTTCGGCACCGGCCGAGCGGCTCTCCGTCCGGCCCTCCGCCCTCTGTTTCATCCCATGCTCTCCTTGCTACCGGACAATGCGCATTCCTTACACCTCACAAACCACAGAATTCCCGCTCAGGCGAGCAAAGCCATGAAGCCTGACTCTGCGCTGGGCTTGTCTCCTGAGGGGCGAAACAGCAAGGCGATATGTTTGTGTTATCTGCCCGGCGTGGATCCCATAGAAGCCTGAGAATTCAGACGCGGGCGAACTGCTTATGCACACTTGAGATCTTGTCACGCTGAGCGGATCCGATCGGCTCTGCCAACGACGCCGGACCATGCGCAGGATGGTGTCGCGGCTCACCGGCAGCATCAACCACCTCGCCAGGGCCGAGCTTGAACGGCCGTCGAGCGCGAGACCAAGATGATGAACAATGCTTTCCAACCGCATCGTGCACTGCGCCAGCGTCTCCAGCGCATTGACGAGGCGCTTGGCGAAGATCCGAGGCGCGCTACGCCCTACCGCACACAGGAAACACCTCGCGGCGATCCGTTGGCGTGACCACCGACCGGCACAGGGCAGATCCCAGACGTGTCGCTCATGCCGGCGGGGGATTCGTCCAGAACTGGTTGAGCAGAGTTGTCACGCCTTCCTTCATCGTGCTTTCGACAGCGAGCCCCGCCGGGACCGCCGCCGAGATGCTGAACATCGTCTGCATGCTGGTGATTCTCCTGCGGATTCCTCCGCATGCGAGCACCGGACGTCATCAGATTCTAGTCAGCCCCCTCTTCGGAGCCGATGAGGAGTCCTTTAGTGTGCCGACTCACAACGCCTTTCGCCCAGCAGCCCAAATCGGAGTGGCTAGTGCCGCAGGTCAGCGAGGAAACGTTGCGAGCGCGGATGCTTGGGGCTGGAGAAGAACTCGTCTGGCTTCGTGTCTTCCAGAAGGACACCTTTGTCGAGAAACCAGACACGGTCCGCCACCTCACGCGCGAATCCCATCTCGTGCGTGACGCACATCATGGTGATGCCCGTGTGCGCGAGGCCCTTGATGACGGCCAGCACCTCCCCGACCATTTCCGGATCTAGCGCCGAGGTTGGCTCGTCGAACAGGATGATCGGCGGATCCATGGCGAGCGACCGTGCGATGGCAACGCGCTGGCTCTGCCCGCCGGACAGCTGGCTGGGATAGGATTCGGCCTTGTCTTCCAGGCCCACACGGGCAAGCAATGTTCGCGCCTTTTCTTCGGCCTCGGCGCGGCTCATGCCGCGGAGCTTACGCGGAGCCAAGGTGATGTTGTCCATCACGCTCATGTGCGGGAAGAGGTTAAACTGCTGAAAGACGAATCCAATGTCCCTGCGCAGGCGGTTGACGTTGGCCGTTTTGGCATGGGTCTCCTGTCCGTTGACCGTGATTGTTCCGCTGTTGATTGGCTCCAGGCGGTTGATGGTGCGGATGAGCGTGGTCTTACCCGACCCGGAGGGGCCGCAGAGGACGACCACCTCACCCTTTTTTACCTCGGCGGTAATGTCGTTGAGGACCTGAAGATGTGGCCCGTACCACTTATTGACTCTGTCGAAGCGGATCATGGCATCGGTTCCGTAGCCAGAATACTTGTCTGGGGTTGCGCCTGGCGCCCTCCGGGACTGCCTTGGCGGCTGTGCGCGATACGCTGTTCAAGCCAGCGTGCTGATTGCGTGAGCGTGAAGCAGATAATGAAATAGGTAATGGCGAGGATGGTGAAGACTTCCACAGGCTGGACAAGGAGCTGACTATTCAGCTGGGCGGCCGCATAGGTAAACTCGTTGACCGAGATCACATAGCCGAGCGAGGTCTCCTTGATCAGTGAGACGAACTGGCCGATGAGCGCGGGTAGCGAGTTGTAGAGCGCCTGCGGCAGAATCACGAGCGCGAGCGTCCGGAAGTAGCCGAAGCCCAGCGAGCGAGCTGCCTCCTCCTGCCCCTTCGGCAGCGCCTGGATGCCTGCGCGGATGACCTCGGCCAGATAGGCACTCTCGTAGAGCACCAGCGCCCCGACAAGGGTCCAGAAGCCGCTGAGCGGCCGTCCGATGAGGACCGGCAGCGCGAAGTAGCTCCAGAAAAGGACCATCAGGAAGGGAGTGCCGCGTACTACGTGGACGATGAAGGCCGCTGGCAGGCCCACCCACCGAAACGGGCTGATGCGGGCAACGGCAAGAAGCACCGCGACAGGAAATGCCAGCGCCAGTCCAGCGACCGCGATCAGAAGCGTCGCGACGATGCCCCCCAGCGGCCCGTTCGGATACTGGCCAATGAAAAGCAGCATCCAGTTGTTCTGAATGATCTCCAGCATGGTTACCGTACCTGCATGCTGAGGCGGCGTTCAGCAAAGTTGCCGACGGCCATGATGATGAAGGAGAGAAGGAGGTAGAGGCCCGTTGCGACCAGGAATATCTCGAAGGTACGGAAGGTGTCGCTATCGATCTGGCGCGTCTGGTAGGTCAGTTCATGGACGCCAATCGCCATTGCGATTGAAGTGTTCTTAAAGAGCAGCAGCGAGTGATTGACCAACGGCGGTATCGACAAACGGAGAGCTTGCGGTACCACGATGTACGACATCGTCTGAATGTAGTTGAAGCCGAACGAGCGCCCGGCCTCGTACTGCGTCACCGGCACTGCACGGAGGCCGCTCCGGAGCGCCTCGGAGATGTAGGCGGCGTGACAGAGCGCGATCGCGATCATAGCGAGAATGAATTCGCTGTTGTTGCGGTTCAGCCATTCACGCCAGGCCTCCGGAAGGATCTCAGGCATGGCGAAGTACCAGAACAGGATCTGCACGAGCAGCGGGATGTTCTGGTGGATCTCGACGAAGACGGAAACGAACCAGACGGCGGGGCGGAAACCCGTCGCCCTCAGTACAGCCAAGGCTGTGCCTACGATGAACGCAAGCACCCATGCGCCCGCAG
Source organism: Microvirga sp. GCM10011540 (assembly GCF_042650665.1). Classification (NCBI taxonomy): domain Bacteria; kingdom Pseudomonadati; phylum Pseudomonadota; class Alphaproteobacteria; order Hyphomicrobiales; family Methylobacteriaceae; genus Microvirga; species Microvirga sp. GCM10011540. The sequence continues at coordinate 85,316 of NZ_JBHSBQ010000010.1, forward strand.
CCAGCAGCAGCGTGACTCGAAGACCCGCCAGGAGCCAGTCGATGTACTGGTCTGTAAGGACGGCCGAGAAATCGAACTCATAGCCCATGGCGATCCTCTCGATGCAGTCAGTCCCCGGTCACAGAGCCGGGAACTGAAGCTCATGATATCTGGATCAAGGCGCCGGGCGCAGGACCGGATCGCTGACAGGTTCGTCGAACTTGAACGGTTTCTTCATCTTATAGGCGGTCGTTTCGCCGAGCCACTTGTCGAAGATCTTCTGGCCTTCGCCGCTCTCCTCGAGGCGCTTCAGCGTAGCATTTACCTGCTCCAGAAGGGCTGGCTCGTTCTTGCGGATACCGAGGCCCCAAAACTCTTCCGCCACTGGCTGGTCAATGAACTTGAACTTCTGACCAGTCTGCGCGACGAACTTCTCCGCGTTGATCTCGGACAGGATCATTGCGTCGACCTTCGATTGAGCAAGCGCCATGAACGCCGACGGCGGGTCCTGGAATGTCAGCAGCGTTGCCTGCGGAAGAGCCTCGCGCACATAGCGTTCGGAGCTTGACCCCTTGGGTGCGCTGATTCGACTTTTCGCAAGATCGTCGATGTTGGAAAAATTGGAGTTGGCCTCCACGAGAAGCTTCTGGAGGCTGACGAAATACGCCGTGGTATAGTCGATCTGCTGCGCGCGCTCAGGCGTGTACCCGAGGTTTCCGGCAAGGACATCCACGCGTCCCTGGACGAGCTCAGGAATGCGCGCTTCGACCGACATCGGTTTCATCTGCAGCTTCACGCCTATGTCATCGGCGATCGCCTTGCAAAGGTCGATGTCGTAGCCGACAATCTCGCGGGTGCTAGGACTGGCGAAGCTGAACGGCTCGGCCGTTCCCAGCGTTCCGCAGATCAGCGTGCCGCGGGACTTGATGTCAGCCAACTGGTCGGCAGTGGCGGTGCCGACGGATAGCGCCGTGGCCGCCAAGGCAATGGTGAAGAGTTTTAGCTTCATTGTTGTATTCCCTCATGTTCTTACTTAGGCTTATACAGGCTGAACGCCTGCAGTAGTCAGGCCTTTGCGTAGGCTCCAACATAAGTTCCTTCGGCGATTTGCCGAAGCATTTCTTCTTCCTTGCGCTCGTGGGCGCGGACTGCCTGGAGGAGCTCGCTGGCTACCGTCGCCGGGAACGCGACCACCCCATCGGCATCGCCCACTACGATGTCGCCCAGGTTGGTGACCATTCCGCCGATGCAGACTGACTCGCCGATCGCGCCCGGACCGTGCTTGTATGGCCCCCGGTGGACGGCTGCGCGTGCGAAGACAGGGAAATCTTCACGACCTATGGTGCCGCTGTCGCGGATGGCGCCGTCGATCACGAAGCCAGCGAGCTTCCGGCTCTTAGCGATCGCGACCATAATTTCTCCGATGAGCGCACGGGAAGTCTCGCCTCCGCCGTCCACCACGATAACATCGCCCGGTTGAGCTAGATCCAGTGCCTTGTGGATGAAGAGGTTGTCGCCTGCCGCGACTTTGACGGTGTGCGCTCGGCCGACCATTGTGCCGGCGATGCGGTGGAACGGACGCAGGCCGACCGCGCCCGGCAGGCGCTCAAGATTGTCACTGATCACCGCCGTCGCCGCTGTGCGGAACTCGGACAACAACGCATCAGATAGATCATCATGGGCTGCAACTGTCGACATCGTTTTCCTCATTTTCGGGATCACGTTCAACCACGTGTCCTAGACGAGCGCCTCGCAGGCCTTGCGGATGGCCCGGCAGCCGGCCTCTATATCTTCCATCGCCCCACCGAACGACATCCGGAGGTAGGGAGACATACCGTAGGCGCTTCCGTCGAGGACAGCCACATGGGCGCTCTCGAGCAGGTAGAGAGACACATCAAGGTCGGATTCCAGGACCTTGCCGTCGGGCGTGACTTTCCCGATCAGGCCGGCAACGGACGGATAGAAGTAGAACGCCCCCTCCGGCTTGTGGAGGTCCATGCCGGGAGTGCCGTCCAGCAGTTCAAACATGCGGTCGCGGCGCTTCCGGAATGTCTCGGTAGCCTCTGCCACGCAGGCCTGATCGCCGGAAAGGGCAGCGGCGGCAGCCGCTTGGCTCACGGAACTCGCACACGAGGTGCTCTGGCCGATCAGCTTGTTCATGGCGGTGATCAGGACAGCCGGGCCGGCCGCGTAGCCGATGCGCCAGCCCGTCATCGCATAGGCTTTGCTAACACCGTTCACGATCAGGAGACGGTCCTTCAAGTCCGGCGCCACCTCGCCCAGGCTCAGAGCCTTTCCTTCGTAGGTGAGGTGCTCATAGATCTCGTCGGTCATGACCCACACGTGAGGCGACCCGCGCAGCACCTCCGCCAGCGCCGAAAGGTCCTCACGGGAGTAAACCGCGCCCGTCGGGTTGTTCGGTGAGTTGAGCACCAGCCACTTCGTCCGAGGCGAAATAGCAGTCCTCAAGGACTCCGACGTGAGCTTGAAACCGTTCCCTTCAGGACAGTGCACAATGACGGGCTTGCCGCCGTGGATCGTGGTGATGTCAGGGTAGCTGACCCAGTAAGGTGCAGGGACAATCACCTCGTCGCCCTCGTTCAGGGTCGCGGCGAATGCCTCATATATGAGCTGCTTGGCGCCGACGCCGACGATCACCTCGTTCAAGGTATAGTCTAAGGCGTTGTCTTGTCTGAGCTTCTCGATGATCGCCTTGCGGAGAGCGGGTGTGCCCATGGGGACGGTATAATGCGTGTCCCCGCCTTCCGCAGCCGAAGTGGCTGCACTGACGATGTGAGCAGGCGTATCCAGGTCGGGTTCGCCGATGGTGAGGTCGATAACCGTCTTGCCTGCAGCCTGCAGCTCCAGGACCTTCTGCTTGGCAGCGATGCTCGCTGAAGGTTTCAGCGCGATCACGCGCTCCGCAAGCCCGATCGTCATCTTACGTCTCCCCATCAGGTGGACTCTGACGAACGTCAGGCTAATGTTGACCAGTTATTGAAAAAAGAGATAATAAATCATGACGTTCCATCACTTTTTGGCATAATAATGCTTTCGCTCCGGCAGATTGAAGCACTCGTCTGGATTGCCCAGCTTGGGACATTCGAACGTGCTGCTGCCAGACTCAACACGACCCAGTCAGCAATTTCGAAACGCATGAACGAGCTAGAGGCTACCGTCGGCTTCGCGCTTTTCGATCGGTCCCAGCGCGGTTCAAAGCTGACGCAACGTGGGGAGGAGGTACTCGAGATCGCGCGCAAGATGCTCGAGCTTCGGGACGAGGTCGCAGCGATCAAGTCCGGTAGTCGTGCGGGGATCCAGCGCCGGGTGCGGATCGGCGTCACCGAGCTGACTGCCATCACTTGGCTTCCTCAGCTGATCTTCGCAATTCAAGGAAGGTTCCCGGGCATCACAATCGATCTTGAAGTTTCAAGCAGTCGTACGCTGTACGAGAGCCTTCAGAGCGGCCAGCTAGACATTATCGTCTGTCCCGATGTAGCCAACGAAACTAACGTGAAAACAGTCCACCTGGCGAATGTCGATTTCGGGTGGATGGAAAAGCCTGGTTTTACAGGGCAACATCGGATCCTCCCCCTGCAGGAGCTGGTATCTTATCCGCTGCTGCTGCAGGGAGGCCGTTCCGGAGCGGGATCTCACCTGGCCAAGTGGCTCCTGTCCGAGCGGCTCGTTTTCGAACGCGTATTGATCACCGACAGCCTGATGGCAGTTGTTGGCATGACGGTGTCTGGGCTCGGCATCAGCCACGTGCCGCGCCTCTGCTTCAAGCACCTGATTGACGATGGAAGGCTGAGGGTCATCGAGACGAAGCCGCTGCTGCCTGAGATCCCGTACGTGGCCATTTTCCGGCAAGATCATCCCTCACAGTTCATCGGGTCGCTCGCCGAGCTGATGCGGGAACTCTGCGATTTCTCGGAGAGCCTCGCTGAACCATGACGATCGCCAGTTGACGCGTCGCCACACCCACAATTTTCGACGTAAGCCATTGATGGATAAGGCATGCATTGGGCTCCAGGCACGGAAGGTCTCACATTTGCACATTCGCAAAGAAAGCCAAATGTCTGCTGACAAAGGGTACAACAGACATTCCCGAGGCGTTCCCAATTTCCTCAGATGACCCGGAGCGGACTCAAGCTATTCCGAAGCAGCATAGTTTGTACCCGGCACGGATTCCGCAATTCCCGTTCTGCGAAACCTGTAATAATGCCACAAGATTTCGCCGATCACTTAGGGAAGTGTTCGACATGGGTTTCGGCGGTGCGCCCGAAGTAAACCACGCGGCGGCCAAGGAACGAGACAAAGTAGCCTGCACAGCCTGCCGCCTTCACCTTCTCGCAGAAACCCTTGTAGCTGTAGTCGGGGTCATTCGCCTGCGCCCACCGCACCAGCGCCTCTACGCTATTCGCGTTGAAGGATTCAGCTACCGTTCCTGCCGAAGGTTGCATATCCAGCAAAGTACTGTCGCCATCAGGCACATAAAAGATCTGGGTGTTACGGCGGTAATCCACCACATAGCCTTCGAAGCCGACGGCAATTAGCTTGCCCACGATTTCAGGGAAGCTGAGGCTGCCGTCGTGCGCAGCGTTGAGGCAGGTCTGGGCAATAGAAATCCGTTCCGCATCCATGGCGGTTCTCCCTTTTGATTCATGGGTCGGGATGTCCGTGGCGGTTAGTCCGCCGGGATATTCCTTAGCCCGCGCCTTGCAGCGAGAGCCTTCAATGTCCGGTCGAGCGCCTCCCGCTCGTCCATTGTCAGAACGCCGAAGTACTCGGCATCATTCTCGTCCGCGAGTGACGCCAGAACCGGCACCTTCGCACGCCCCTCCGCACTCAGCAAAAGGCTGTGTGCCCTCTTGTCCTGTTCGCTCTCTATCCGTGCTACCAGCCCTTTTGCCAGCAGCCTGTCGGCAAGTTTGCTAATTGCGCCCTTGGTCATGCCCATTTTCTCGGCGAGGACCGAGGGCGCTACCGCTTCCTCATCATAGAGCGCCCTCATGAAGGACCATTCCGCCACTGTGACGCCCTCGGTGGTGACCTTGCGGGCGAATTCCTGCGACACGGCGTTGGAAACCATGCGCATCCAGTAGCCGGTGTGTGTGGTTAGGTCCGAGATAGGGGGCATGCGTAAACTTATCCTGGTTGACTAGGAAACTACGTGCATGTAGTTTCCTAGTCAACATAAATATGTTGTGCGGGTGCCATAAAGGCAATTATCGGAATTGGAGGATGTGGCGACATCCTTCCTGCCCCGTCACTTTCCCTATAGGATATTTGAGCTTGGATTGGCCAAGCGCCCCTTCGCAGCCCATGCCCGCGCAGCAAGCAAGATCTCGCCGTCGGGACCTGTGGGAAGTCGTCTACGGATGGTGTCCCGAAGGTGCTGGCGCGCCTGCTCATCAAGGGACATGCAGTACTTCGGCGCTGAGCCGGTTCCGCCCAGAAAGGGTGTCCAATAATCATCGAAGCTCTCAAAAGCGGCAGGAATATCGATAGCCCGGACTTCCACATCTGTCAGGCCCGCGCTCGCGAGTATCTCAGCCAAGGGGCCCGGCCTACAGAAGGGTGCCTTCACGCCGTCGTCGAACTCCTTGGCCCTGGAATCCAGCGCATTCGCAGCATCAAAGAAATATCGCATTACTTGCATGTGCCCAGGATAGTCCCAGACATACAGTGCAACCGTGCCTCCCGGCCTGATGACACGGATCATCTCTCTGAGCATGGCGTCCCTGTTTGGTACAAGTTCAGAACAAGCCCGGAGACGGCCACGTCGAAGACCCCATCGCCCTCTGAGAATGCTTGGGCATCTCCCTGCTTGAAAGAGACGCGGGGATCATCGACCTGCTGCTGAGCAGTCTCAAGAAAGACCGCGGAACTGTCGATGCCGATGATGCGGGCAGGTTCACAGTCTCTGAGTATGGCCGAGGTCAGAATGCCAGTTCCGCATCCGACGTCAACCCAGTGTGCCCCGGATCGCGCGCCAATCCAGGTGGTGAAGATCGGAGCGACGCTCCGGCTCCACCGGCCCATATACCGTTCGTAGGCATCGCTTGCGCCCCAGAGGTTCGGCTGTGCTGTCGGCATTGGGGATCCTGCTGCTTGCCTTGAAACATACAATACGAGCGAACGGGCAAACAGATCATTCGAGGGGATGGTCTCCGCTACATAATAGCACCGCTTCGCAGAGTTCCATAAACGGCCTTCAGAAATTCCACCCAGGGACCGGGAATGTCGCATATTGGCACATTTGCGAAGTAGGCCGAATGTCCGCACGAGTAGGGCCCATCGGACATTCACAAGGCGTCGGCAATCTACTTCCGTGACTCCTTGCCGACATTCCGGGTTCCGAAAAGGATCATCTTGAAGTCTCCAGAGAAGATGAGCTCGGCGAGCTCCGGGGCGGCATCAATGGACCCCCGGCCAGGGCGACAGCAGGGAGCTGTTAACAGATCCCTCACCATGCTGAGCGGAAGGCAGCTGCGCGAGTGAACGCCTCCTTCGGGTTCCGGGTTACCTCTGCGAACTCGCACGAGAAGGGCCACCCGTATGATGTCGATCTCATCGTTGTGGAGCCGCGTTCCTCAACCTGAGGGCCGGCTCGCAGAGGCAAGCCGCACCCGTGTTCTCGTCGTTGAGGATGACCTGCTTGTCGGGGTTGCGGCAGGCGAAGCGCTCGAGGAGGCGGGTTTCTCTGTCCTGACCGCCGCCAGTGCCGAGGAGGCCAACGTCATCCTCGCTGAAGAGGTTGTTGACGTGCTATTCACGGACATCGACCTGGGTGGGCTGGATGGATGCGATCTCGCCCACCAGGCCCTAAGAACACGGCCTGGCCTTGCGGTGATCCTTACCTCGGGCCGCGCGCGAAGGTGCCATGCCGATCGCCTTCCGCTAGAAGCCGCGTTCCTCGCCAAGCCTTACCGGTTGGCGCACTTGGTCGATGAGTTGCTTCGCGTCGTTCAGGCAAAATCGTCTCATTAGCAGCCCACGTCGGATCCGTCGCGACAGGATCTATCACCGGACCTCCATCGCAAGGGAGATACCTATGCGCATCGCACTTACCATTCTTGGGAGCATCAATCTTCTAACATCCTCAGCCCTTGCTCAGGTGCCGGCTGAGGTCGAGGCGTGTCGCCTATCAGGGTTGGCGGCCCTCCAGGAACGTTCGCCGTCCATTCAGCATCTCACCTTCGATATACAGTCGCTGGCCATCTCCAAGGCGGACACCAAGGTTGAGGACACACCGATCCGGATGGTCGTTATAGGCGAAGCCTATCTCCAACGGGAGAAAAGCGATAAGCCGAACCGCTTCGTTTGCCTTGTCAGTGACAAGGGCAAGGTGGTGCTCACCTTCTTCACTGAACAATAGGCACCCTTACGCGGGGATACGGCTCCGCTTTCAAACAGCGCATGCGCAGAGGCGCGGATGTCCGAAGTCGCTGCACGGGCTTCCCCTACTTGCGGGCCGCCATAAGGTCATGCATCAGCACCGTGAGCTTGCCGATCAGGGGCGCCATATCGCAGGGATCGCACGACCATTGGGTGCCAAGAGCGCCCCCGATGAAGGGTGCGCCGGTAAGCACGGCCGGTTCATCCCATTAGTTACTGTATTGTCTATCGCCACGCAGTGACGAACACGACGGTCACTGTCGGTTTGCTCCCGGCGCCGAAAGATTTGGTTATGCTCATGGAAGCCGAAGGACCTTTGCACCAGAGGAGGCTCCCGCTACTGTCTCGGGTGAACCCAAGGACCGGGGCGTTTGATGAACGGATACGGAGATACCTACTACGCCCGCACACTCGCTGATGTGTCGCAACGGCCTTCTCTTAAGGGAGCAGTGACCGCTGACGTCGTCATCATCGGCGGGGGCCTCGCAGGTCTTACGGCGGCACTGGATCTGGCACGTGCGGGGCGCTCCGTGGTGATCTTGGAGGCTGAAAAGGTCGCCTGGGGGGCTTCCGGACGGAATGGCGGCTTCGTCGGACCCGGATACGCGACAGGTCACGCCGAAATAATTCGCATGGTCGGAGTTGAGCAGGCGCAGGTTTTGCACCGCCTTTCGATCGAGGGTGTCCAGATTGTTGAGGAGAATATGGACAGCCTTGCCATGGGCGAAAACAAGCGGGTCTACGGCAAGTTGAGCGTGCTCCGATACCACGATCAGGACAGCCTCGAGCGGCATTGCGAGATGATGCAGAGGGAGTTTGGCTATCATCTCGAAGTGATGCCAACCGACGCGGTACAGGATTTACTGCGGTCACCGAAATACCATCAGGCGCTTTACGACCCCGCGAGCTTTCATTTTCATCCTCTCAACTACGCCCGCTCTCTGGCGAAGGCTATCGAGGCCTTGGGCGGGCGCATCTTCGAACAATCCCGGGTCACAGGATGCGATCTCGACCGGTCGGAGAAAACCGTCAAAACAGCGCAGGGTGAGGTGAAAGCGCGTGACGTGGTCCTGGCCGGGGGAGGATATACAGACGACCTGGTGCCCCGTTTGCGCCGTAGTATTCTACCGATTGCAACGTATGTGCTGCTGACGGAGCCAGCGCCGGGCAAACTGGCGGAGGCGGTGCGCACGCCAATGGCAGTTAGCGACAACCGGCGTGCGGGGGATTACTACCGCCTTGTTGATGACGGGAGGCGCCTTCTCTGGGGCGGCCGGATCACGACGCGCACTACTGAGCCTCGGCGCCTCGCTCAGATGATGCAGAAGACAATGGTCTCCACCTACCCGCAGCTTGAGGGCGTGCGCGTGGAAACAGCATGGTCAGGCCTTATGGCCTATGCCCGTCACCTGATGCCTCTCATCGGGCAACTCCAACCGGCGGTCTGGTACGTGTTTGGCTTCGGCGGGCGTGGCATGAACACGACGGCCATCGGCGGACGCGTGATCGCAGAGGGAATCCTCGGATCAAGTGACCGCTTCCGGTTCTATGAACCCTTCTCTCTCACATGGAACGGAGGTCCGTTCGGCGTTGCCGCAGCACAGCTCACCTACTGGACCTACCAGGCGATGGATCTCGCCAAGGAACGTCGCGCTGCCCGAATGGCCTGATGCGGGCCTCCAGGTTCTCACGATAAGCTAATCGTACCCGAGCCGCATGCGACGCTCCAGGAACCGGCTATAGGCGCCCATCCCGTAGGAGAATACCAGGAACACAGCAGCCGCGAAGACGTAGCCTTCCAGCACGGCAATACCCACCCAGTTTGGATCCGTCATAGCCGTGCGAACAGTGGAGAGAAAATCGAGGAGGCCGATAATCGTGACTAGGGTTGTATCCTGAAAGAAGCCGATCGAGATATTCACTAGCGGCGGGATCGCGATCTTCAGCGCCTGGGGCAGAACGATGAGACGCATGGCCTGCCAATAATGCAGGCCCATAGCACTGGCAGCCTCGTGCTGCCCTCGCGGGATCGCCTGCAGCCCGCCGCGCACGGCTTCTGCGATATAGGCAGCGGCGAAGATGATGATCGCGATCTGGGCCCGCAGCAATTTGTCCACTGTAATCCCGCTCGGCATGAAGAGCGGAAGCATGACAGAAGCCATGAATAAGATACTAATGAGTGGAATGCCCCGGATTACCTCAATGAAGATAATGGCGATCACACGGATGGCTGGAAGCTTGGAGGATCGCGCTAGGGCGAGCACCACTCCCAGAGGAAAACCGAGTGCAAGCCCGACTGCGGAAAGCAGGAATGAAAGGGGGAGGCCGCTCCATTGCGTCGTTGGAACATAGGTGAGGCCGAAGACGCCGCCCCAGAGCAGGACCCCCGTCGCTATGATCGTAACACCCCAAATAGCGAGGAGTTTCCTGGTCCAGAAGCGCGGGATCATCGTAATAACAATCGCGCCGAGAAATAGAATCATCGCGAGCAGGACGCGCCAATGCTCATCGTAAGGATAGACGCCGAAGATCATGAAACGGATCTTGGCTTCGTAAAATGGCCAGCAGGCACCTTGCCCCACTTTGCAGGCCTGGGCGCCTCCTTCGGTGACGGCCCGGGTCACAAGCCAGCCGTAGGCACCTTTCGCCCCGAGCCACATGACCCAGAGGCAAGCCAGCGTGATCGCCGCATTGACCGGGGTGCCGATGAGGGGCTTGAGCGTCCGATGGAGCAGGCGGCGATCCACACCCTGGTCGCGCCGGACCGGCATCTTCAATTGCGCTTCGGCAATGTCGGTTGCAGTCGTCATGACCTATCGCTCCTTCAGCGCGACGCGGCTGTTATACCAGTTCATGAGCAGGGAGATCGTGATGGACAGGCAGAGATAGACCAGCATGAAGATTGCAATGCCCTCAATCGCCTGACCGGTCTGGTTCATGGTCGTGTTTGAGACCATCACGAGATCCGGGTATCCGATCGCAATAGCGAGCGACGAGTTCTTGAAGAGACTTAAGTAACTGCTAGTGAGGGGAGGGATGATGACCCGCAGCGCCTGGGGAAGGACGACGAGCCGCATGGTCAGCCCGTCTGTCAGGCCTAAGGCGCGCGACGCCTCCCATTGCCCCTTACGCACTGATAGAATCCCGCTTCGCACGATTTCGGCAATGCCGGCCGAGGCGGAGAGGGCGAGGCCGACGAGGAGAGCTGTGAATTCCGGCGTGAGCTGGGAGCCTCCAGCGAGGCGGAAGCGCCCCTTCTCTGGGATGCTGATCGTGAACTCAGGCTGCAGGATCAGAAGCGCGAGAACCGGCGGAATCAAGAGAGCAAGGGCAACCAGCGGCCAGGTGGTCCGCTCCTTGCCAGTACGGATGCGCTCAGTCGTCGTGCGGCGGCGAACGGCAACCGCCAGAACCCCTCCAAGAATTAGTGCGGCGAAGATGATTGTATGAGCACTGGTCCAGACCAGCGACGGGACGGTCAGGCCGCTGTTGCTCACGAAAACATGAGGAAGCACCTCCCAGGCCTCCCGCGCAGCGGGAAGACCGGTGACGATGAGGGCATACCAGAGGAAGAGATAGAGCAGGAGAGGTACGTTCCGCAGTGCCTCCACATAGAGGAAGGCAAGAAAGGCAAGGAGCGGATTCCGAGACAGGCGTGCGATACCAACTACAAGACCCAGAACCGACGCGAGCACGACACTCCAGGCCGAAACCCAAATTGTGTTGGCGATGCCGGCCAGGATGGCGCGGCCATAGGTATCTGTCGGCTTGTAGTCGATCAAAGTCTGGCTGATGACGAAGCCAGCCTCACGGCTCAGGAAGCCAAAACCCGTCGCAATGTTCTGTTCTGCCAGCTTTTGTGAAACATTCGAAAAGAGATAAAGCCCCAGAAAGATGATGCTCCCGACGGCGAGAACCTGATAGAGGATCGCTCGGAAGCGGAGATTATAGAGGAGTCTCGTCCCGCTCGTCGAATCCACGTACATGATGATCCTTCCCGGAGAACACTGAGGGCGGAGCAGGCGGCCGAGAGGCCGCCCGCGGATCTCAGATTACCGGAACGGCGGCGAGTAGAGTAAGCCACCCTTGGTCCAGAGTTGGTTCGGGCCACGTGAGAGGCCGAGGCGGGTCTCTGGGCCGAGATTGCGATCAAAAATTTCCGAATAATTTCCAAGGGACTTGATGACGTTGTAGCCCCACTTGTTGTCGAGTCCGAGCATCTGTCCCAGGTCGCCGCTTACGCCGAGCATGCGCTGAATTTCCGGATCTTGGCTCTTTAGATGCTCGTCGACATTGGCCTGGGTTATACCCTTCTCCTCGGCGGCAATGAGAGTATAGACCGTCCAGCTCAGAATATCGCGCCAATTCGCATCGTCCTGGCGAACCGTTGGGGCGAGCGGCTCCTTCGAGATGGTCTCAGGTAAGACCACATACTGAGAGGGATCATTGGCGATGGCACGTACGGATGCGAGATCCGAGCGGTCCGAGGTGATAGCATCGCAGCGCCCGCTGAAGAACGCATTGCGCCATTCGTCGGAGTTCTCGAACACTACAGATTCATACTTGATGTTCTTGGGTCGGAAGAAATCTTCCAAATTCTGGAGCGTTGTCGTGCCTGGGAGGAGGCAGATTGCGGCATCAGCGAGTTCGCTCGCGCTCTTCACGTTGAGCTTGGTCGATACCATGAGACCTTGACCGTCATAGAACACCACCGGGCCGAAATCGAGGCCCAAGGATGCGTCGCGCGAGAAGCTCCAAGTGTTCTGACGAGATAGCAAGTCCACCTCACCAGATTGAACAGCCTGGAAGCGAACGTTGGTGTTGAGGGGAATGAACTCGACCTTGTCAGGATCGGCGAAAATCGCTGCCGACATGGCGCGGCAGATGTCGACATCGAAGCCGCGCCGAGCGCCTTTGTCGTCGGCGTATGAGAATCCGGGTGAAACAGGCGAGACGCCGCAGAGAATTTTTCCGCGCTTTTTAACCGTATCGAGTGTCGTCTGAGCAGAGGCTGGCGCAGCCGAGACGGCGGCAACACCGGCGATGAGGCTCATCGCTAGCCAACGGGTCAAAGATCTGGACTGTGTCATTTTATTCCCTCGTTCCCTGCGTCTTATCTGGTCGCTAACAGTTAAAGCTAGACCTGAAACAACCGGAGTTTCAAGGGCAGATTTTCCCAGCGTAAAGCATCTGAGAACTTGATGACCGACTAAAAGATATGCAACCTTACCTGTCCTTAGCCGCAGCATTCACTGCAAATCCCAGCATTGCGCGAGCCGCTCATGCTAATTCTCCCAAAAGCTGACGTTGTTCTCACGAATGGCCGCATATTCCGCGGACATTCAGAGTCAGGGACAGAAGCGATCGCCCTCTGGGCGGGGTAGGACTTAGCCGCAGCAGGGTTGACTGCCGCGATGGATCCTCTCATCGGTCCCACGACCCGTGTCATCGACCTTGCCGGACGGCTTGCAAAGCCAAAGCTGTGCGAGTCGCACATGCATCTTCTCTCATATGGGGCCCTCAGGGGTCATGTAGACGTGCGCCCTGCTTCGGACCGACTCTGACGGCATTGCTTGAACGAGTGAGGCCGCGCGTCGGTCACGCCGCCGGTCAGTGGATCCAGGGGCGCGGATACGATCAGTTCGAGCTCGATGCCCGACGCCACCCCTTACGTGAGGAACCTGACGCGGTCGCACCCGACCATCCTGTTGCAATCGAGAGAGCCTGCGGCTATCTGGCGATCTGCAACTCCAAGGCGCTCGAACTGGCAGGAATCGACACCCGTTCCGCTGGCAGCCGCCATCGAGCAGCGAGACGAGCGATTGACGGGCCTCCTGGCCGAGACCGTCTCAAAGCCGTGCTGCCGGAGCCGACGGATCAGGAGTTCGTGGAGGCTATCGACGATGTGGGCGGTGCACGCATGCCCTATGGGATCTCCAGTGTGATGGATACGGACGTCGACATAAGGGCAGGCTACCGCGAGATCGCCAGGAGGGGATCCTGCACGGTAACCGCTGCGAAATCACGATCCGCGGGCGCAAGGTCGTGTTCGACCGTCATGGAGAGACAGCTCGCTGACACGATCCGTCTTTAGGGAATTGCCGCGGTAGTACGGAAGACCCCAAGAGACCTGGGGCCTTTCGTAGTTCATGAACCTGCCTCATCAACTGCGGACGGGAAAGACGCGGGGGCTCAGCTCTTCGATACTGCGACCTGCCCAGTCACGCTGTGACGCTGACGCGATCGCTTCGGTCTGACCGCGGCGCAGCATTTCGATGTCTTCGCCGATATCGAAGTCGAGAACTTCACCATCGCTAACAACCTGGCGACCATCGACATAGACATCCCTGATGGCCCTGTCGTTAGCCGAGTAGACGAGGCTGCGGATGGGCTCGTAATCGGGCTGCATGTAAGGGTTGCTCATGTCGACGACTGAGAAGTCCGCCTTACAGCCGGGAGCAAGACGCCCCAAGTCTGGGCGGCGGATCATGTCGGCACCAACGGCTGTGGCTGCCATGAACGCATCCCGCGTGGTGGATGCCGTGAAATTCCCCGCAATGATCCGGCCTGCATAGCACGCCATGCGGAGTTCATCGAGCATGTTGTGGGGGAAGCTGTCTGTGCCGACGCCGCAGCGGATGCCCGCCTTCATGTAACGGCTAAGGGTGTTCAGGGCGATCCCGCGCCGGGCGAAGACCACGGGGCAGTGCGCGACCTGGGCCCCGCTGTCGCACAGGAGCTCGAAATCATTGGCGTGCGGCCAATGCAGCCAGGGATGGTCGTTCAAGAAGATGCAGTGGCCGATGATCGTGTCCGGCCCGAGGGCACCGATCTTGTCCAGCCATTCGATGGGGGTGCAACCATAGCGGCGCATAATCTCCTGGAATTCGACGATGCTCTGGGCAGCGTGGATCTGGATCGGCTGGTTGCGCTCACGGGCAGCATCGAGCGCGTCGCGGATTTGCCCTTCCGTGCAGGTGTCGATCTGGGCCGGTGTGAAGTAGCCGGTGATACGTCCGCTCGGGTGCTTCGAGGCCGCATCGGCGATTTCGATCGCCTCGCGCAGAAGCCGGTCTCCAGTTGCTGGATCGAGGTTGTATTCCACTGAATGCCCATTAGTGGTTTTCCAGGGGCCGGAGCGGAACATTCCCCAGAGAACTGCGCGGATGCCGGTTTCCGCATATTCGTCGGCCCAGGTCTCTCGCGGTCTCCCGAGATCACAGATGGTCGTCACGCCGCTCTTCAAAAGCTCCGATGTCGCGACGCGAAGCGCCGGGCGGGTGTATTCCGGTCCGATCTGGAACACCGGCATGAACTCGTAGAGCGAACTTTGGCCGAGGCGCGGGCTGCCCAGTTCCTCCAGCATGCCCTTCCAGCCGGGCTCATGGCCGGGATGGCTGTGAATATCCACGAAGCCGGGGATGATCATCATCCGGCTGGCATCGACCTCAGCATCGACCGAGCCGGGAAAGTCGCTCCCGACATGAACGATGTCCGCGCCTCGAATCACGAAATCCGCGTTGCGGAGATAGACATGGGAATGAGCCGCTTCGTCCCAGGCGACGATCCAGTCGCAGTTTCGGAAGAGGGTCGTTTTTGGGACGGTGTCAGTCATAGAAAGCTCCACAGAGGCAGGAGGGATCGAGCAGAGGATGTAGTTGCCGTCAGGACCCGAGAGTATGCGAGAGGTGGACATGGCCGACCGCCATGATAACGGCGGCCTGGGTCGGCTCGACGACGGGGATCCTGACAGCCTCTTCCAGGGCGGAGCGATAGCGAGCCATGCCCGCACAACCCATCACGAGGACGTCAGCCCCATGAGCGTCCTTCAACGTCCGCCCGACCTCGATCATGCGGCCCAAGGTTTCTCCCTCGTCAGACAGTTCGGCAACGCCCAGCCCGATCGGGAGGTCGCCCGCAAAGCGATCCATAACACCCATCGAACCGAAATAGCGGAGATGCCGCGGAATGGAGGTCGGCAGGATGGCGATGACTCCAAAGCGCTGCCCGAGAGTGAGCGCCGTCAGCACGCCGCATTCCGCAATCCCGAAGACGCGGCGGCGGCTCTGCTCGCGTAGAGCATGGAGGCCTGGATCCGAGAAGCATGCGATGACGAAGGCGCCTGCGCTCTCCTCCAGGTCGGATGCTTTGCGCAGCATAGGCATTATAACGCCGTCCACATCCCGCTGCGACTGAATTCCGGGCGGACCGTCGGCCAGCGAGAGGCATACGATGCTCGGCCCGTCGGCGCTTCTCAGGGGAGCCACGGCTGCATCGATTGCTGCCGTGACCGCCTGTGAGGAATTCGGATTGATGACATAGACCGAAGAACTCATGGTTGCTTCATCCTCGGGCCGCGAGGGGCAATGAATAAGGCGCCAAAGCAGATATGGAGCGGCCCTGCAGATCGTCCTGCTCCGCCCGTTGGCAGGCGCGCCTCTGCGCATCCTGGAGTTCTCGGACCGCGCCGTCGTAATCCAGGTTTGCGATCCGGCGATCCTTCACGACGGCACGCCCGTCCACATATACATCGCGAATGGCGCGTTCTGCAGCACAGTGGATCAGATTGCGTAATGGGTCATGAATCGGCTGCATAGCCGGATGGCTCAGATCTACGAGCGACAAGTCCGCCTTGGCACCGGGCGCCAGGCGTCCGATGTCGCTGCGGCCGAGGGCTCTGGCTCCGCCAACCGTCGCGGCGTAGAGAAGGCTGCCCGTATCCAGGTCGAAGACGCTGCGCCCAGCGATGCGTGAGCAGATCATAGCCTTGCGCATTTCCTCGAGCATGTTGAAGGGATAGCTATCGGTGCCGATGCCGACGTTGACCCCTGCGCGGAGATAGGCTCCGAGACTTTCCAGCGTCATGCCGCTGCGCGCGAAGGTGACGGGGCAGTGGGCGACGGACGTGCCACTTCGGGCGAGCCGGTCGAGGTCGTCGCGGCTGCGCTGCCTGGTCCAGGAATGGTGATCGAGGAAGATGCAGTGCCCGAGGATCAGATCCGGTCCTAGGATGCCGAGGCGCTCAAGCATGGCGGGCGCCGTTTCGCCGGTACGCCGAAGTAACTCCTCATGCTCCGCCATAGTCTGCGCCGCATGGATGGTGATCCGCATGCCGCGACGGCGCGCTTCGGTGACCGCATCGGCGATCAGTTCCTCCGAGCAGGTCTCGATCTGCGACGGTGCGATAATGCCATCAATACGACCGCTGGGATGAGCACGCGCCTGGTCCACGAAGGCGAGCGCTTCGGCATAGCGCTCCCGACCTCGCGCTTCGTTCCAGTCGAAGTCAAGGCGATGGCTGCCGGCCATGCGCCATTGCGCCTCGCGGAAACCGGGTGCGAGATAGGCCCGCAATCCGCTTTCGGCCGCCAAGGTGAGCCATTTCGCGTGAGGCGATGCAATGTCGAGATGTGTGGTGACGCCGCTACGCATCAGGTCACCCAGCATGACCGTCTGGCAGGCGGACTTGGCATTGTCATCAGAGTCGATCAGGGCCGAATACTCATAAAGGGCGTTGCCCCAGAGCGCCGCAGTTCCGACATCCTCGAACAGGCCTTTGGCGATAGGCTCGTCCCCGGAATGGGAGTGAACGTTCACGAAGCCGGGCATCACCATGATGGAGGCGCCGGCAATCTCCTCGTCGGCATCGTCCTCGTACGCCGGACCAATATACAGGATCCCCGCCTTGGAGAAGGCCACGTCGGAATCATGCATGTAGACGTGCCGCGCCGCGCTTTCGTCCCACGCGACTACCCAAGCGGCCTTCCGGATAACCGTGACTGTGTCAGTCATGATGTGGGGCACCGATGCGAAGAGATGTTCGTTGATGGGCTGGAATGCTGACTAATCTCAACCGGGCGGTCACAGAAGGTGAGCTCCGAAATTGGTGACCGGGTCGAACTCTGGGCTCAGGCGTCCGGTTGGTCGCATCGAGCCAGCAGGCTCGCGCAACTGCAGCCGGCCTGATCCCGGGGCGGCCTGAAGCGCGCCGTCCGCGATGATCACATCGCCCCGGCGCAGGACGATCTCGGGCCAGCCCCGCAGCGTACGACCGGAAAAAGGGTTGTAGCCAACATTGTCGTGCAGCCCATCATCGGTGAGCATGACCTCCCGATCAGGGTTCCAGATTGCGATATCGGCGTCTGCTCCCACCGCGAGGGCGCCCTTGCGGGGGTGGAGGCCGTAGATCTTAGCCGGAGCAGTCGCCGTCAACTCGACGAACTTCTCCAGGCTCGATCTGCCCTGGCTCACCATGGAGTCGAACAGGAGCGGCAAGCGTGTCTCAAGGCCAGGAAGTCCGTTGGCGATCTGCTTGAAGTCCGGCCGAAGACCGGCCGAGAGCTTGCCGCTTTCATCGAATCTGTAGGGCGCATGGTCGGAGGAGACGACCTGAAGGTCGTCGAGTTCGAGCGCGCGCCACAGTGCATTCTGATCCTCCGTTGAGCGAGGAGGCGGGCTGCACATCCATTTGGCGCCGTCCAAGCCCGGCCGGTCCAGATCCTGCGCCGTCAGGAACAGGTACTGCGGGCAGGTCTCGGCGAAGACCTTGATGCCTTCGCCGCGGGCACGTCGAATGACGGCAGCGCCTTCGGCGGTGGAGACATGGAACAGCATGATGGGCTGATCCAGGAGCTGGGAAAAACGGATGAGCCGCTCGAATGCCTCGATCTCGCACACGCGTGGATGACTGATGCCGTGAAACTTCGGTTCGACATAGCCCCGGGACACGAGCCTGTCGGCCATCCACTTGATCATCCCGTGGTTCTCGGCATGGGCACATACGAGAGCCCCGTACTTGCGGGCCACCATCATTACGTCCAAAACCTGCTCGTCGAGAAGGCGAACGCGATCGTAGGTCATGAAGATCTTGATCGACCGGTGTCCGCTCTGGATCAATTCGGGAAGGTCCCGCTCCAGCGTTTCCGTCGTCGGATCGGATATCCAGAGATGAAAGGCATAATCCGTCACCGCGCCGACCGCAGCAAGGCGCGAATAGTTCTCGACGACACCTCTCAAGCTGTCTCCACGATGCTGCGCAGCAAAGGAGATGACGGTCGTCGTGCCGCCAAAGGCAGCGGAGCGGGTCGCCGTCTCAAAGGTATCGGCGTTCATCAGCCCGCCGCCCGAGAGCTGCTGGATGTGGCAATGGGCGTCCACGCCGCCGGGAAGAACGAGCTTGCCCATGGCATCAATGTTGCGCCGTCCGTGTGGAAGGTTTCGGCCGAGTGCTACAATCTGGCTACCCTGAACCGCGACATCCGCGGTCGAAATGCCTTCGGTAGTCGCAAGGGTTCCGCCTTTGATGACCAGATCGTACAAGGTCGGTAGCTCCCCCAAAGCTTGGAACTGTAATGTATTTCAGTCGGTATTCTGTAAGCAATTTAGGCAGATAGATTGCAGCTCATCAAGGGGGTCTAATCGTGGGTCCAGGACTTCTTTGTAAATCCGCATTTCGCCTAAAGCTGTGATCGATCTCGATGACCCATTTTACCATAGATCCGAAGACATGCTCGTAATCAACCTCCTGAAACGCACCCATATGACGGTGCTCACGCTCGACCTGCCCCACGGACAGGATTAAAGGGACAGCATCCTGCTCTGCGGAATGTACCGCGATCGCCGCGTTCATCGCTCCAGGGCCACGACTCACAAAGGCAACTCCGGGGCGGCCTGTCAGACGCGCGTCTGACAAGGCCATAAAGGCTGCGCCACTTTCATGGTGGCAAGTAATAACGTCCGCGCTTGGATGTTGAGACAGTCCATCAAACACGCTCAGATAGCTTTCCCCAGGGACACAACACACGCGATCGATGCCATGGAGAATGAGTGTATCGATCAACAGATCAGCGGCCCGTCTTATTTCATCATTATTCCTTGTTGGCGGTTTGCGGTCTTGCGCCGGGATTCCAGCATCGCCAGGGAGTCTTGGTTCAGCTCCGGCGGAAAGGCCCGGACAATGTGTTCAAGCGCGGCATACAGCCTTTGCCATCCCTCATCCGTACGCAGCGAGACACCGAGGAAGTGGCTCTCCGTCTTGGACCGCAGCATCAGGTACAGAACCCCGGCCAGCATGATGCTCACAACCGCTGGAACATCCATGTCAGGGGTCAAGCCATCGATGCGGTCGATGAAGGTACGAGCGGCCTTTTCACGGCGGTTCGCGAGTTGGGCGGTCACCTCATTGACTTCAACGAGCTCCCATCGGCGGATCTCGCGAAGCGTCTCGTTTTTCCTCAACGCTTCAATCTGGGCTTTCAGCATCGACAGAACCAGCATCCCAGGTGACTGCTGGCTCGACTCGCCAGAGGAGAGGAGATCCCGGTGACTGGTCCAAAAGTCCTGCTCCTGCATCCACGCAAGCAGCAGTCCAGGCATGCCATCGAAATACCGGTATATCAGCTCTTTGCTCACGCCAGCGCGGTTCGCGATCGCGTTGATGCCCACACCACCCATGCCGGCTTCCTGGATCTGGGCTTCGAGCGCATCGAGGATCTGCCGCTCCGTTCGCTCACGAAGAGACATGCTCTTTTTCACTGCCTTCAGTCTCTTGAAGATGTTCGAGGAAACGAAGTCGGCTCGCCGAGGATGGCCTTTCGCGTCTCCATAACAATTGAAAGGGATGAGTTCTCAGCCGGTTTGGAGATCCGGCCCTGGTCTACGGCTGTGATCAACTCGGTGGCAGCGTGGCCAATCAGTTCGGCGCCGTGCCAGATCTCGCTCCCGAGATAGATCGTGGTGGCCCGATCCAATGTCGACTGAAGTCGAATGTTGGGGCTCTCAATGCACGTGACCGTGCCCGTCGCATCCACATGAACACGGTCTTTCGTCGCGAGTTGAACCGGAACGCTGTCTCGTAGGAAGAGGAGGCGGACCCCCGTTGGTTCACCTGAAAGGTAGCTCCAGGCGAGATCCACGAGTCTCTCGGCCAGAGGTTGATTGGAATAAATTGAGTTATGCAGCAAAGCGACGCGTGACTTTTGTGTTTCACGCACCGCACATCCGCCATCGGCGCGCCGGCGAACTCGCTCGCTATTGCCGATCCCGATCTGTCCGGAGGTATTGATGGCGATCAGCCCTGCATCGAGTTCCGGACACTGAGATAGTACCCCATCGACAGCCTTCTGGGGCTCCTCGCCCGCACTGAGACGAGTCAGTACGAGATGATTTACCGGTCGTCCATCGCGATCCAGCGAATTCGGAAGGCGGTGCCCGGTCACCAATCCGATCCCATCAAGTCCTGGCAGGAACTGTGTAAGTGGCTCCGGCCGGTCCGGGCCGCTTGAGATCGCGGCCGCATGGCGTGCCATTAGCCAGCTCTCAGGCAGATCCAGGACTCCGATACCACCACGCTGCGTAATGCGATGGTAAACATGCCCCTCTGCGTCGAGAATTGCGAAGACTGTAAATCCGCCAATGGCACCGCGTCCGAGAAGTTCGGCACCTAGCACTGCAGCTTGCACCGACGCGCCAGCTCTCTCCCCGGTCGCCGCTACACCTATCGTCATCGGTCCAATCCGGTTGATCGACGCCATTGGCGGCGATGCACGATTATTTGATACGAAATGTGACCACGTGGTCACATACTGGTCAACAAGGTATCAATTTTGACGATGGTAGCGGCAATATCCAGGAGTCGGTAAATGCGACGGACGATTCGGTTTCACCAGGCATCATATGGCTGGCTTGCAGCCGTGATGCAGACCTCTGCATTATAGGTGGGGGTCAAATGGCGTGTCTTAACGTGTCAAAGGCATGGGCAACAATGGGTCGGTATGATCTTCTGGGGTCGACCCAAGCATGACTCGCGAGCTGGATGCACTGAGGTCCCTTGGTACGGCCCGTTGGGTAATTGACCGCAACGATCCCGTGGGAGCTGGCTTCCTCGTTGCATAACATTGTGATGGGGCTCCAAAGTACATATGTCACGCTTGCAGCCCACCACGAAACAAGTTTGCACGTATTGTGGCCCGGCTTGGCATACTCTCGCCCAAGTCGGGTTCCCTGCGTGGACGCGGGACAACATCCTGCGTTTCTTGGGCTGCGAGAGGATAAGGATCCGCGCGAAGTCATCGTGGATCGATCAATTTGAGCGTATAGACCGGGTACGACGCGACTTGCGTTTCCAAGCATGTCGCTATTGGGATGCCACTCCGGCTGCAACGCGCAGACTTCTATGCAAACCATAATCCACGACTATTGGCTCTGGGCCGCTGGCGGCTTGCTCGCTCGTCATCAGTATTCTGGCGTTCGTCTTTTCTGCCCAGAAGCCTCGGTTTAAACGCCAGTCGCTGATGACATCCAACGAGCGAGAATTCTACGGGCGTCTCCTCGTTGCCTTCCCGGGATGCCAGATCTGGCCCCAAGTGCCTATTCTCGCGTTGTTACGACCCGACGCCAAAGAAGGCTCCCGTGCGTTCTGGCGCGGATTTCGGATGATCTCGAATGCCCGTGTGGACTGGGTAGTCGTCGAGAACCTTGAGGTGCTCGCAATTATTGAGCTCGATGATCGGTCCCACGATGCGCGAAAGGACGCGAAGCGGGATCAGATCCTCGCGTCCTGCGGCTATAGGGTCGTGAGGTTCGACACAAAGCGTCGACCACCGCCCGAACAGATCCGGCGTGCTGTGATGGGCTCCTGAGGGAGGAGAGGTCGGGTGTAGCTCAGCCTCTCAATCACAGGAGCCTTAATAGGCGCTTATCACTTCCGATATGGAAGAAACTGCCAGCTCGCGGCGCTCCGGATATGCGCCTGTCCCCTCACATCTAGGAACAGCACGTCAATATCGTTCGGGTTGACGGCCTTCGGATCGGGCTCGTACGCAGCTACGACGACGCAGACGGACGGTTCGTCAGTCCCCACCTCTACATCGCCGTAAACCGCAGCCCGGCACTCGCTCAGCGGCACAATAAAGTCGTCTAGGTTGTAATAGCGATCCGACCGGAAGCGCCGGGAGAGCTGTAGGAGAGTACGGAGCTTGTCCTCGTCATTCCGCGGGGATTGTGGCGCCATGGGCTCGCGTGCTGAGCGGGCGATCGGCGCTGGAGATTGGGGGGGCACTCTCCTCGCAGCCACCTCTGGAGCCGGGACAGGAGCGGTAGCCGGCGCGGCCGTCGCAACAGGAGTAGGCTCAGGCTTGGAAACCGTTTTCGGTGGCGGTGATGGCTCTTCGGCCTTTCGGAGCGAAATGGTCGGACGTGGCTTCGGGGAGGCATCGGAAGCAACATCTGCCTGTGCTGGCGGATGACCAAAGGAGTTCTTTAAATCCGCGGTAGCCGAGGCCATAAATTGAAATTGCCCGTTGCCCAGATTTTCCACGAACCCCCGCTTGGCTGCCGATTTCAGGAATCCATAGGCATTCTGGAGATAAGCTAATTCCGGAAATCGTTCGAGCGCCTGCTTGGGCGAAAATACGGTTGGGTGAGGAAATTCGAGAGACACTCTAAAATACCGCTCGATCCGCTCTTCTTCTGTCAGGCGCTCAGGTAGCTTCCGCTCCTTCTTGCCCTCTGTCTGAGATGAAGGTTCGGCTGCGGCGCGTGCAGCGAGCTCAGCCTTGGAGGGGCGCCCGCGCTTTCGCTTCGGGAGGGTGGCCTCAGGTGGTTGGCCCTGCGACGGGAGCGCTCCGACATCCTCAACCAGGGATGATTGCTCGCCTGACGTTTTATTGATTTTTGGCAATCGGCTCTTCCCGCGCTTCGCAACTGTGGGCTGAGGCTCCTTTAAATCCGTCTGCGCGGCACTCAACATAAACTTGATCCTCGATTTTTACGCTACCTGCAGCTGTGAGCTAATTAAGGCATGGAGAAAATCGGCAGTTTGTCGGCATTTTCACGCAGACGAGCGAGCTGATTTAATGTGCCTGAACGGCAGATAGCGAATTCAATCCTTTCGATAAGATAATTCCCGAAGGATTCAGCTTCAAGCCAAGGCTCTCCGCATCTACGATCAAGGCCTTACTTTCGGAAACTGCTACGGTCATAGCCCAACCGAGCGAAGGATTAAAGATAGGCAGGCAGATCTAGCGGGGCGATTTCAGGGTGAATTCAGCCACATGCACGAATTTTCGGCAACTGAACCCTTCGAGCAGGGCTGAACAGGATGCCGTGCCGCCAAGCCGGCCGGATGAGCCCTAACCCGTCGGAAGGTGTTCAAGACCGGCTGGCCTCCGTCCGTGCTGACGTCTACGTCGGGTGCGTACCGGAAGATTGACTGCCTACGCTGCCTCTGGCTTGTCCGATCTCTGACCTTCGGCCACGATCTCCAGCATGTCATCGGGGAGCTGCCGCTGGAGCTTCAATGCTTCTTCAGTCGGCGCATTGAGCCAGATCTCGTACTCTTCGGGCGTGGTCAGGATCACTGGCATTGCTTTGGGGTGGATCGGTTTGACGATCTCATTGGGATCGCACGTGAGGAACGAGTAGAGCAGGTGCTCACCCTCGACCGGATCCGCTTTTGTCCCCCGAACACCCTTCCATGGGCGCCAGATCCCGGCGAAGGCCATCAGCGGGCGGTCTTCCGATTGAGCGAACCAAACCGGAGTTTTCCGTGGCTGAGTATCTGCATATTCTGAGAATGAAGTCACGGGAACTAGGCAGCGGTGCTCCGGCTTGAGCCACGCACGCCAAAAAGGCGAGCCGACATTCCTGACATTCGTGACCGGATGATTGCCGACTTTCGGGGGCGGAGGGAAACCCCACCGCATCTGGATCAGCTCGCGGCCAGCGTCGCTATTGCGAACGACAGGTGCCATTTGGTCAGGGAAGATCGCAGGGAGGGGAGGGATGTTCCCGGCTCGATCCTCAGCAATTTGGAAGGTTTCTCTGAGAGCCTGTTGGGTGGTGTAGGACGAGTAGAGATTACACACGGGCGGGACTCTTTTCCGGGGCATCGGTGAAGTTCGGCGATGATAGATTAGCGCGAATGGCGGGTGAGGGCAGGGTGGATGACCAACAAATCAACAACGGCAGTATCCGAGCTTTCGGGCGAAGAGATCAACACATGGTCCGAGGAGTGGCGCCACGAATGCGATGTGCGTGCAGTCCTGGAGATGTTGGAGGAGCGTGATGCCTTCTTCCCATGGAGTAGAGGGTGACCGCAGCCAACGCGGGATCCTCACGCTAGGAGGACAGGACGCTGCCGACTACCTGTATGAGGATGTGAAGTGTCTGAAGGCATTTCGCGACCCGCAAAGTAAGGCTCGACAGTGGCCGTATGCAGATTTGCGTTTCAGTGAAAATTACGGCTTGCGATCTTTAGTTCCGGTGCGCCTTCAAGGCCAATTATATCGTCTGCACGACCCTCTGCGTTCTTTTTCGGGCCTGACCTCAGCAAATCGCGCGTGCCCATTTTAGCCTCGTCGCCGCGGCCGTGCTCAGCGCGGAATGGCTGATCCCGGTCACCGACGCAGCGTAAGAGATGCGACAGGTCGATAAAATGTTCCGCGATAATATGGGTCACGCCTCCCTCCCTCTGAAGACGCCCTCGGCAGCCAATCATTCCAGACGAAAGGATTAGCCGACGGTGCTTTTCGAACAGGGAGGGCCAGATCACGAGGTTCGCCATGTCGGTCTCATCCTCGATCGTCATGAACATCACACCCTTCGCTGACCCCGGTTTCTGCCGCACCAAAACCATACCAGCCACTGTCAGTCGGCGCCCATCTCGCGCTAGGTGAATGGCAGAGCATCGGTGAATTCGGCGCTCCCGCAATTCATCTCTAAGAAATGCAATCGGGTGCTGTCGGAGCGTCAAACCTTTCGAACGGTAGTCCTCAACGACCTCTCGGCCCTCAGTCATAGGCGTGAGTTCGACCTGCGGCTCATATCCTTCCGGCCGGATTTGATTGTCCCGGGTATCGGCAGCAGCAAAGAGGGGTAGCGGCTCATCCGAGAGCCCCTTGATCTCCCAGAGAGCGTCGCGCCTACTTACCCGGATTGATCCGAATGCATCCGCGTCCGCCAAACGATCCAGGGCGGCAACCGATAGTCCGGCTCGCCGCCATAGATCCTTTATGGAGCTGAAGGGGTGGTCTGCCCGGGACAGCGGGATCATCGCCGCTTCGGCATTGGCCAGTCCCCTGACCATCCGCAATCCCAATCGAACGGCGCACCGCTTGGGATTTCCTGTTGGCTCCAAAGTGCAATCCCAGCGGGACTTATTGATGTCTACCGGCAGGACGTCGACGCCGTGGAGCTTCGCATCGCGGACCAACTGTGCAGGCGCGTAGAAGCCCATCGGTTGACTGTTCAGGATAGCGCAGCAGAACACGTCGGGATGGTGGCATTTCATCCAGGAGGATGCGTAAGCGATTTTGGCGAAAGAGGCGGCATGGCTCTCCGGAAAGCCATAGGATCCGAATCCTTCGAGTTGCTTGAAAGTCCTCTCTGCAAATTCGGGATCATAGCCGCGGGCTGTCATTCCCTGAACGAGCTTATCTCGGAACTTTGTGACGCCGGCCGTCAGCTTGAAGGTCGCCATGGCCCTACGGAGTTGGTCTGCCTCTGATGGTGTGAAACCCGCACACTCGATGGCAACTCTCATCGCCTGCTCCTGGAAGAGGGGCACGCCGAGGGTTTTCTCCAGCACCCGCTTGAGCTCAGGACGCGGGTAGTCCACTTGCTCCATACGCTCCCGGCGCCGGAGATAGGGATGCACCATGTCGCCCTGGATCGGCCCGGGTCGGACGATCGCCACTTGGATCACGAGATCGTAAAAGGTCTTAGGCTTAATGCGCGGCAGCATCGCCATCTGAGCTCGACTTTCGATTTGGAAGACGCCGACCGTGTCCGCCTTCTGAATCATCTTGTAGGCCAGCTCATCGTCACCCGGAATGGTTGCCAGGTCGTGTTCGAGGCCTTTGTGCTCGCGCAGGAGATTGAAGGCCCGCCTCATGCAGCCGAGCATGCCCAGACCCAGCACATCGACCTTCATGAATTTCAGGGTGTCGATGTCGTTCTTATCCCATTCGATAACCTGACGGTTTTCCATCGCGGCCGGCTCGATCGGCACAAGGTCGTCGAGGCGCTCGTGGCTTAGCACGAAACCGCCCGGATGCTGGGAGAGATGCCGAGGCACCCCAATCAACTCGGAAGCCAACTCGAGTGTCATCCTCAGACGGGGATCCTTGAGATTGAGGTTTAGCTCCTGAGCCTCTTTCTCTGTCACACCGTCGTTACCCCAACCCCAGACAAGCCCGGAAAGGCCGGCGGTCACGTCCTCCGGGAGCCCCATGACCTTGCCGACGTCCCGGATGGCGCCGCGGGCCCGATAGGTGATCACCACTCCGGTCAGGGCGGCCCTATGGCGACCGTAGGTGTGGTAGATCCACTGGATCACTTCCTCTCGACGCTCGTGCTCAAAGTCCACGTCTATGTCCGGCGGCTCCTGCCGCTCCTCAGAGACGAACCGTTCAAAGAGGAGATCATGCTCGGTCGGGTTAATTGAGGTGATGCCAAGGACGTAGCAGACAGCGGAATTGGCCGCTGAACCGCGTCCCTGGCACAGGATGCCTCGCCCCTTGGCAAACTGTACGATCGAATTCACCGTCAAGAAGTAGGGCGCATATTCCAGCTTCTCGATCAGATGCAGCTCATGCCGAATCGTCCCGGCCACATGATCGGGGACCCCGTCTGGGTATCGGCGATTTGCACCTTCCCAAGTCAGGCGCTCCAACTTCTCATGAGCGGTTTCGCCAGGATCCGTTTCTGTTGGATATTGATAGCGCAGTTCGTCGAGGGAGAACCTGCAGCGATCGAGCACCTCCTGGATCCGGCGGAAGGACCCAGGATGACGCTCGAAAAGACGCTGCATCTCAACCGGATCCTTGAGATGCCGGTCAGAATTCCGTTCCAGGCGGTACCCTGCCGTGTCGATGGTGCACCCCTCACGGATGCACGTCACGATGTCCTGCAGGCGCCGGCGATCCGGACGATGGTAGAGAATGTCTCCCAGAGCGACAGTTGGGACGCCGATAGTCCTCGCGGCCTCTTCGACATAATAGAGGCGTAGGTGCTCGTTGGGAGCAAACCGGCGGATCAAGGCCATGTAGGCGCGATTGCCGAAAGTGGCTTTGAGGCGCGACAGGTTGTGGGTGAGGGTGTCATTGGCTTCATCGCCAAGCAGAATGGTGAGGAGGCCTTCGCTCCAGGCCTGCACGTCGTTCCAGGTCAGAAAGCACTTTCCTTTCCCGCCGCGGCTTTTGCCGATGCTCAGGAGCCTACACAGACGGGAATAGGCCGGCCGATCTGTCGGATAAACGAGGAGTGATGTCCCGTCTGTCAGATCGAGGCGGCAGCCGACGACCAGGCGTACGCCGGTTTCCTTAGAGGCCTCATAAGCACGGACTATCCCGGCAAGCGAATTCCGGTCGGTAATTCCAAGCGCCGAGATCCCGAGCAATTTTGCCTGCTCGAATAATTCGGCAGGACTGGACGCTCCACGCAGAAAGGAAAAATGGGTCGTGACCTGCAGGTCTGCATACACGGTCATGCAAAGAAACCGTGGATCCACCAGCGGCCGCCCTCTGTCATCGGGGCGTCTCGGAAAATCCAGAACCGCGCACCTTTGTCGGTCTCGAGCCGATAATAATCCCGGATCGTTTTAGGCTGGTCGCCGAGCCACCATTCCGACGTGATCCGCTCCGGCCCATCAGCCTTGACGACTTTGTGCCGGATGCGGCGCCAGATGAAGAAGACCGGTGGATGATCAGGCAGTAGTGCGGTCGAAATAATTGGCTCCGGCGGATCCAGAAGCCGAGTAGGGCGTGGCAGCGCTTCAGGCCATGAAGATCCCGATGGCGGCGCTAGGGCAGGGATCTTTTTCGCCATCCGCTCAGGTAGGAGGGATGCAACCGGGGCAATCCGGTAAACTCGACCCTCGCCGACACGGGCTGTGATCCGGTCCACCAAGCGACTGAGATTTACAGCCTCTTCCTCGGCTTCGATGCCATGGACAATCGTTTGCTGCTCGACAAGAGGCTCAGTCCGGTTTGCGACGAGGACGATCTCCTCAATGCCGAAGCCAGGGTCGACCGTCTCAATCTTCTCATCAAAGAGTCTCGCCAGGTGCACGTGATCCCGTGTTGCCTTGGCGGTGCCCACCCGCAGCGATGCTCCTTTCTGATCCACGCGACGGAAAATCAAATCCAACCGACGGACACCCTCACCCCGTTTCGTGAGCTCCTGACACAACTCCTCTGACAACCGCCGTACCACACCCTTAAGGTCCTCCGCGCGTCCGATCGGCTCCGCAAAGGCGCAGGAGGAAATGACAGCCTCGTCAGGGATGATCGGGCTGATCGGCTCGAATGCGTGCCCAAATGCCTGGTCCAGCCGAAGAGCCGCATCACGGCCGAACCGGCGCACCATGGGAGCGCGTGGCATAGCGGCGAGCTGCCCGACACGCTCCACGCCTAGCCGGTGCATAGTGGTAATGGTTTCGCGTGAGAGCCGGAGTGCCTGTACAGGGAGGGGAGACACTGCGTCTACCGCCCGACCAGGCGGAATGATACCACCCTTGCCATAGCGGGCCGTGGCCCATGCCGCGCCAGGGACATCGGCAATCGCAGCCCGGATATTGACACCGTTGTTCTGAACCCGCTCGAGGATTTTCTTGAGCAAGGCCTCCTCGCCGCCGAAGAGGTGCTCAACACCTGCAATGTCGATCCAAACCCCGTCCGGAGGATCGGGTGCGACGACGGGTGAATAGCGGATTGCCCATCTTGCGAATTCGCGCAGAGATGCCTCGTCTCCTTCTGGATCGGCATCAATGACATGCAGATCTGGGATCAAGGCCTGTGCCTGAGCAACAGGCATTCCCTCGATGATGCAGAGCTTCTGGGCGGCGAGGCATGCAGATGCGATAATCCGGCGGGAGCCGACTGTGCTCACGGTAACAAGTGGCTTATCCCGAGGCGGCTCCCCGAATTTTCGCCGAATCCGATCCGTCGGCCATGTCGGAAGGTAAAGCGAGACGACCCTGCGCATCGCAGGCCTCCAAGATCCAAGAATGGGGTTCAGCGCCACGGCAGCGTACGAGTTCGACCCGCCAGCGGCCGCGTATGATGCCATCGGCGGGCAAGGCCTTTGACACGACCGGCGCTATGCGCCAGCACGTCGAGGCAGCGGTCGGAAGCGTGGTCAGGTCTTTCTGAGCGACCGTCCACCAGCGTCGGATGACCAGGGCGGGTACGCCCGAAGCCTCCGCCGCGAGTTGCAGGCGCCGTGAGGTCGTAAGGCTAAGCCGCGTGACCTCGCCGACGACGGCGCCCAGGCCTTTCTCATGCAGACCCTCCTCGAGGAGAGGGAGGACGTCAGCATCACGGTAGGTTTCGACATAAATGACGCGATCCGGATGCAGTCCGACATGTAGGAGACCAGGCGTGAAGAGATCGCGGCGGGTTAGGCACCATAGGATTGGACCTTTGAGCCGTGCCGCAATGCCCGCCACAAACAGCGTGGCAGCTCCGGCAAATTCGGAGGCTGGGCCAGTCTCGACCACCTCGTGCAAGGATCCGAGTGCCAGCCCGTTGCCGGGCAGATGCCGATCGAGAGCGCCCACCCCGAAGGGCAGGGACTTGCGCGGCCGGAATGTCCCGCCAAGCTGCTCGATCTGACGCCTCAGGTCCTCGATGACCTCGCGCCGAGTGGCCATTGCTCAAGCTCACCTCCCTCCTGCAGCAAATTGGAACAAAACAGGAACACAAGCCAACGCGCAGAGTCAACGCAGGGTTCGACCGAGGGCCTGTGGATAACGGGGAGGAGGTGGAGGTGGGGGAGGGGCGCGCGTTAAACCTACCGTACAAAGTATCAACCCGCCTGCCTTAGGATGATTGTGCAGGGGTAGTGCGTTCTCAATGCGGCTATCCAAGGCCGAATCGGTAGGTTTAGCGCGCGCCCAAACAATGTTACCGACTTCTTAGGCGTGTCCAGATCCTCCCTATTTTCCGGATCCGTGACGCGCCGGGTCGATCTGAGCATGGGTGCGACAGAAGGCTGGGATGGCCGCATTCACCTGTCACAGCGTGCGAACCGGAAAATCCCCCATCCAAGCCCCGCACTCGCGAGGCCTTTGTACCTGACATGGGCAAAGCTGCGAACTCCGGCAGCATCACGAGAACAGGTTTCTTCCCTTCCCTAAAGGGGGGCGTGCCAAGCCGAAAATTCGGCATCAACGACGAAGATCGGAGAACTGATCTCGAAAGGCTCAAGGTTGGTGCCAATCTGCTTCTAATGCAGACGATTAACGCCGCATCAGCTAAGATAGCTAGGAAGGTAATCTGGCCTAGGTAGGCACATGAGCGGACCAACTTTGGAGATCAATACCCGCCTGGAGACCAATGCTCTCCTCGATCGACTCGTTGCGCCAGGCGAGACATTCTCCCGGGATGACGCCCGTCGACTTATCGATCTGATCCCCGTCGCACCCAAGAAACGGGTCTCGTTCACGGGGAAATTCACCAGTGAAGGCTCCACCACCAAGGGGCACGCGGCCGGTGTCGGCGACGTTGAGATTAAAGATGGGAAGAAGGAGAGGCGTGTCGACTTCAATAAGCCGGTCGAACACAAGGTCGGCGGCTACGTTGTCACTCACATGCCAGGGAAAATGCTGATCGAGCTGATGTGGTCGCAGACAAAACTCGACCAATCCGGTCAGCTGTGCCTACTCACGTACGAGAAGTGGACGCGCGAGCCGAAGGAACTCCGGATTTCCGTTCAGAAGACTTTCAGTCTGTTCGCATTCTCGTTCTCGTGGGTCGGCTTCGCGCCATGGAAGAGGCCAGCTCAAGTAGATGCACTATGAGCAGCCGAATCGGTCCGCAGGCCTTCCGGCCGCGCGATATCCTGAAGCGATCATCGATGGCGTGATCGAGGAGGCCGTGGCCCAGTACCAGCCTCGCGAGTGGGACGCCGAGCTGGTCCGTCTCATGGAGACGATGGACTGGACGTTCGACTACGCCGATCGTCCGAACAGCTCGTTCTACGATCAGCGCCGGGTGATCACCCGGCGTCTCCACGCGCTGCCGCCGCTGGAGGTCGCCATCGCGTTCCTTCACGTGCCGGCTCACCTGTGGAAGTACGCCTACCATCTCCGCCGGAACCACCCGGAGGCGGTGAAGGCCGCAGCCTAAAAGCAGATTTCCGCCAAGCAGAGGATTGAGCCAAAAGGCTGCAAAATCCCCAAAGGAGCGGAGATCCCGATGCAGTATCAGTTCTCCTGGTCCCGATGGCACCTGGCTTGGGACCGGGATCCGGACGACCACTTCGGGATCGTCCATAACACGCTGGTGATCGGTCCGCTCCAGATGCGGTTCTATTCGACCCCTAAGAAGGGGAAAGGCCCCAAGCCCTCGGCTACCCCTCAGGCTTGAGAAAAAAGAAAAAGGCGGCACGTCTTGCGACGGCCGCCTTTCCTTATGAGCGTCCCTCAAAATCCTACGGAGGGAAGGGAACGTTCCGAAGGTGCTCCGGGAAGATCTTCGGCGGACCGGCCCAGGACCGGACATCCGGAACCACATCCGGATCCTGCCCGGCCCATTTGGCCAGATCGATCCGCGAGAAGCCCTCCGGCCAGGTCATGGCATCGACGATCTCACGCCAGACGAGGTGCTCGCTGTCTTCCAGATTGCCCAAGGCGAGATAATCGAGTTGAGCCACCCACATCAGAGCCAACTCTTCAGTGATGTCACCTTTCGCTGCACGCTCGCTGAATTGCTCGACATTGGTGACACGGGCGTCGATGACCCTCCACACCCGGACCCGATCCCGCTCACGCTGGATCTCCGGCTCAATGCGATGGCCGAACCTCTTATACACGGCCAGCGCACTACCGTAGGCGTTCAAGTCGCTCCGAAGCCGACGCCGTTTCGCAGCCTCGTTTGGCTCGTGTTCATAGAACGCTGCAAGGAGCCACTTCTCGATGTCTTCATTGGCAATGGTTTCAGAGGGAGTCGAGATCGGCATCCCGAAATTCGGGAAAAGAGCCAATACAGCCGGATCGGCCTTCGACCGATCCAGCGCATCCGAGAAGTCGTAGTTTAGAGAGAACTTCGTCCTCTTGCGCGGTGCGCCTACCGGCGGCAGTTCCTCGCCCGGATCGTTCTCGGCATCGAGACGCGCCTGTAAGAGAGCATTCTGCTCGGCCAGTTCGGCCTCATACTCAGGATCGTTCTCGACCACGGTGATCTCCACCGTCCGGGTCTCGACCGGCTTGATCTCGATCGCCGTCTCCGGCGTCTCGATCTGAATGGTGTCCTGCCCAAGGCCACCGGCCAGGGTCGATTCCAGCAGAGAGGCCGCAACCTGCGGCGCAGCCTTGGGAGCCGGAGTCGGCACACGCGCTGGTGCCGCCGTCACGGGAGAAACCGTGCCGGACGTCTTGCGCGTAGAGGCGCGTCGAGGCTTACGCTCCGCCGGAGCCCGCAAGGACGGGCTCACGCCGCGAACAACGTCGCTCACCAGAGACGCCGTCACCCGCACCTTGGCGCGGGACTTCCTCGGCGGACGGGGATCATTCGGCCCGTACTTGCGCGGCCGCCCCCGACCCCGCTTCACGGGCTCAGAAACCGCAATGTTCACCTGCGGGGCCAGCGAATTTGCAATCTCGCTGCTATAGCGGCCGCCCGGAGTCACCTGATCGAGAAGGCGCAGCTTCTCGTCGAGATCCGCGTCCTTACCATCGATCTGGGCCAGCACCTCGTTCAGCGCCTGAATGGCAGCTGCCCGCAAGGAGGCATTCGCCTCCTTATTGCGCTTGAGCTGCTCACCCCACGTCTTCGGACGCATGGTGCCCCAGGAATATTGAAAGACGGCCATAGACGGACTTCCCTGAACGGACGGGCAGCAAAAAGCCGAAAATCAGTCTTTCGCAGCCAAACTCTTGCAAATCGAATTGTACCGGAAGCCAGACGAGCTCGACAATATGAATCGCGCTCCTTGCGGCACAAAAAAATTACAATTTTTTGGCCCGGCTTTTCCTAACTCGCTTAAGCACCGAGACCTTCGGCCGACCACGCTTGGGGGAGCCGAAGTGATCAGTTGCCCGTCTGGTGACAAATGCCTGATCAGATTGGACAGTTGCGCCTCGCGCTCGCTGTCGTAGCGCCCGCCGGGCGCCAAAAATTCCAGCTGGGTCAACTCCGCTTCGATCAGTGATAACTCGCGCTCCTTAGCACCCATGAGAAGCGCGTAATGATCCTGAAGGCGATTACGGTCGTAGATCGCTTTCTCCCGAGCCTTCTGAAGCCGTTTGAATCTTTCGCCTGGGCGTTCTGTGCCCCAAGAATACTTAAAGGTCAGGTTGCTCGGGACCTTGTTCTCGTTCTCGTCTGTCATCACGAGCCTTAACTGCTACCCGGCTTCGAAGTCGACGCCTCGTCGGCTGCGGCCCAAGCCTAATGCCCCTGAAAAGATGAATCGGATGCCCCAGAAAGGGGATCTCAGGAGCCAAGGTACAATAATTCGACGCGTTGGGGCACCAAAAATAACACTCAATTTTGGGTCGCCCAACGACCGGACAGAAGCCCCAGCGCGGCCCAACAGGTTTTCCCGGCAAAACGGAATCTGAAATTCCGGAGCCAAAAGTGTTGCACGGCCTTTTTTGGCCTGTGGGCCGGGAATAACCCACCCCAGCTGGGCATCCCCAAAATCGAGACTGAAATTACCCCTGACAGGAGGGTTGCAATCCCAGGCCGTCGGCCGGCGGTCGGCCCATCCACTGTCCCAGGACGGCACGGGCATCAGCGGCAGACCTAATGAAATTTGGTCAGCCAAAGCGGTTGCACGAATTTCTCTGCCCCGCAGGGCCGAGGCGGAGCGGGTAGGGGAGGGATCCCCCAAAAACCCACTCGAAATTCCTCTGACATGTTTGTTGCAATCACTCATGGTCGGCCAACCATCCGCCGCCGCCCTGCCCGATCCAGGATCGCAATTTTGAGTGACGGCGATATTGCGATTCAATCTCAGACCCGGCGGTCCAGCCCATGGGGGAAATGCAATTAATTCCGCCCACGATGTTGCGAAAACTTCCAGCTGGCCAGGTGCGGCCTCCGGTGCCACTTGAAAGGAAATCGATATTGCTTTGACAAGACTCTTGCAATCGCTTTCGCCCAGGCCTCTACGGTGCTGACGGCCCATGCCCGGCACTCTGTAATCTGTTCTGCCACTGATCTTGCAATTCAATCTCTTGGCTCATGCCTACCTGAAACCCTTGCTTTTCAACGGGTTCTGACACGAAGCCTTCCTGATGTGCGGCAGAGAAAATACAGCTATCTGAGGCTGGATAATTCCATGAGGCCTCTGGCGGCCGCCGGGCCGCCGTTGCCGTGGGGAGCGAATATTCAGGCCCCAGGGGCGAGATAATTGCAGACCAGGTCGAACCACGGTCGCCAGATCACGAGGCAGAGAAAATCTGCAAGAGCCCGCCGGAATGATCCCGAACGGATCCTGCGGCGAGGCCAAGAAACTCAGCACAGCTGGGCAGGATAATTCCAGTCTGGGTCTGGAAGCCCGGCCGGATCGGATCGACGGCCAGGCACAATAAATGGCAAAGCCAGCAGCTCGAACCAGGCAGGCCCCGGTCGAGCAGGATCGGTTGACCGCGCATTTGTGTTAACGCGCGCAATCCCGTAGAATGCTGAAAGCCTTGTTTCTCAACGATTTCAAGAACTTGACGTTCCATAAGATATGTTATGCGAAATTATATCGTTGCCGCTTTCGCATAGTATGCTGTCCGGATTCGGCCCACAATCCCCCTCTCCGATACGGGGCCGGCGCTTGGCAGGCCCAGCAAAGCCCGTAGGAAGCCCCAGGAGCGCCTCAGACGCCGGCGAGGCTCCAGCGGGCCAGGACGGCACCAGACGGCCGCCAGAGGCCCGGAAATCGAGGTTTTCCCAGGAGGATGACGTCAGATCTGCCTGATTGGAGAGACGCGATCGGCCGGAGATCCCATGGGCAGAGCCTCTAGGAAGGCCTAGGAGGCCCAAAGACGGTGTTCCAGGCCCAAGTCTAGCCGGACAGCCAAGAAGCCCGTCAGAGGCCCGGAAATCCAATCTGCGTAAGGGATTGAGCGGCGGCGCCTTATTTTGGATACGGCCCAAAATCCCATAGCGGACGGAGTAGGGGTCCCCTCCCCTCGAGGACGGCTTCCCCTGGAGGCCTGCAGCGGCCCAGGACGGTCCCACGGAGCTGCCCAGGAGCCTTCCCAGGAGGACGAAGAGGCGGATCCCAGCAAGGACGGAGCTCCATGACCCGGCGCCTGGTGCTCAGGATGCCTCATGGAGCCAGAAAGAAGGCCCAGGAGGACGGTCCATTGGATGGACGGACAAAGCCCCATCCAGGACCCGAAGAGGCCCCCAGAGAGGACGGAAGATGGTCCCCAAAGTTGGACGGTTTCTCCCAGGAAGATCCCGACGGATCCCCCAGTGAGGAGCCCTCGAACAGGGCTCAAGGGTCCCAGAAAGTTGGAGGCTCAATACCTCAAACTTTATGCAGCCTCCGCTGCAGTAAAGTTTGATCGGATCCAAGATCCGTATTTCGGTCCCTGACACACCCCCCATTGCATCCATTCCAGACCCCATTCAGGCTGCCTTCGCAGCTTCATGAGGCCGCCCACTCTCGTGGCGTCTCCACCTTCGTTTCGACTGGCTTCTGAAACCGTCGGCTTGCCCTTCGGCAGTCTGACTTGATGCTTGACCCATGCCGGGTCTCGTTTGGTGTGACAGGGACAAGCCGACCAGAAAACCGGGGCACAAAAAATACTGGCGAGCGGGCACCCTGCGGTGCCTCATTCAGACGTCGGCCGGCCTGCGCCTTGCCCCTCGTCTTGGGCTCTTTCCGACCCTTCGGTCCCGTATTTTTTGTGCCTCAACGGACCTGTGGTCAGGTCCTCCTCTGGTCAGAACGACCACCCAGTGGTCGCCAGATAGCGGCGCCCGCAGCCGCGCCGTTCCCCGATGATTTTTCGGAAATTCACTGAATTTCTTGCACTTTGTTTTTGGCCCATGCTGGCCTGAGGAGTCGTGGCCTGATAGGATAGACATCCAATCACCAAGACCCCTCATCATGTCGTTGACAATGAATCCCGGACCGATCGTCCTTAACACCCTTCATGACCTGTCACTTGCTCTCAACAGGGCGACGGCGCGCGATCCCTCGAAGGACTTCACCCGGGTGATCCCTAACCCGTCCAAGGCCTACGCCTTGGGTGGCCTCGGCATTGCCACGGCCGGAAAATCAACCCCCGGCCCGATACGGTACGGCGCCATCACGATCACACCTCAGCAGATGGGGCCGGTTGTCGGAAATAGCTCTGGTGTTCATCAGACGCTTGGCCGAGCCTACGACAACCCGGGTGTCCGCTTTGGCGATCGGAGCCGCGGCACCTCACGGCCTCTCTCTGCTGACGGTGCCCAGAGCTTCCACTTCGATCACGATCACCACTCAAAGACCTCTCCGATCCTACAGATGATCAAGGCGGCTCGAACCGGCCGTCGCTACTCGAACTCCAAAGCAACTGAGCATCTCCTCTACATTGAGCGGGATGGCGCGGCCGAGAAAGTCGCCACGGAGAAGGAATATCCCGGGTACGATCCCGATGTTGAAGAAGACGTCTTTGCAACAATTAAGCGCGAGGCTGCCGGTCGTAATGCCGTTGACCAACAAGGCTATCTCGAACGCCTAGGTGCCGTAGAACGCACTCCGATCAAGAACCTATCCGACGACGAACTCGATGCTTTGGAATACGCCTCATTCGGCACCATCGGTGACACGATTGAGCAGAGGAGCCATTTCTGGAACGCAGTCGATGCGATCGAGAAAAATCCGCAGGGAGACACTGTCACAATCCGGTTTGCGGATCATCCTGAATGGTGGGGCTTAGCTGTCGCCAATCGTGCTACGGCACCTGCTCCAGTTCGAAAGGCACTCGCACAGCAAATGGAGAGTGGCCACCCCAAGGACATTGCCGGGAAGTATGAAACGTCGGATGCCTTCGCAATCCATCAATGGGCTGTAAGCCTATACCCAGAGGCCCCGATCGAGATTGAGCCCGGGCGTGGCGGCCGGGTCCAGAACCGGATCATTGCCGAGTTGCCATGGGAGCTCGACGGCCGAGAACGAGTCGAGATCGTCCGGAACTTCACGAACAAGCTGGCCGAAAAGGGCTTGCCATACTGGGCAGTCATCCACGCCCCCGACCATAATAATGATAAACGAAATTTCCACGTCCACATCATCTACTATGATCGTCCTGCTGGGCGCATGAGGGATCCCAAAAATCCTGCGGCCCCTGAGGTCTGGGATTTCGAGATCGAGGACGAAAAGGTTTACAAGAGTCGCAATCGCAAAAAATATCGGCCCTTCCAGCAGGACAAGCTCCGCGAAGCAAACGGCCAGGCATGGATTCCGATGCTGCGGGAACACTGGGCCAAGGTTTCCAACGAAGTCATGGAGCGCGTCGGCATCGAGAAGCGCTACGATCACCGCTCCTACGAGGCTATGGGCATCCAGCTTGACCCGCTGAAGCATATCCCCTCGAAGACCTTCAATAAGGAAAGAAAGGGGGAACTGACTGAGGACGGCGTGGTCCTTGCCCGGCGGCAATGGCAGGTCATGCAGGACCGCCTCGTGGCTGCCCACGAGAAGCGGGCCCGGCACCGCCAGCGCGTCCTCAAGGAGAAGACTGATAAGGCAAGACAGGTCATGGGCTCCCAAAGCCCATATAAGGACATTGCTCTGAAGGAAGTCGACCGGCTGACCAAGCTCGTCGACAAGATTGGCGCACGGGTGACCACCAATGAACTGTTCCAGGACCTCGGTCGTCTGGTCGTTGATAGGGTTGCATCCCGGCCTAAGCTGATCATCGATGCAGATATAAAAAAGAATGAGAAAAGCCCGGGCCGGACCAAATCAAAGGGTGGCCAAGGCCACGGTCAAACCACCCAGGCCCCTGAGAACAAGAAGGGTGCGACACAGCCTGTGGGGCGGGCCGCCCGGGAGGCCATGACATTCTTGCTGGAAGTCTATGGGCGCGCCGTTCAAATGGACCGGCGCAATGGTACTGAAGTCCAGATGTCCAGAAGCCAACTGAACACGCTCCTGAAGCGGTTGGATAATATGATGGCCGATCCGAAGCGCCACCCGCTGGATCGCCGATCTCCCGGTTTCATCGATCTGAACATTGCCGATCCAGGTCCGGAAGTGATCGCCGCGCGAAAGAAGGAAAGGATGGACAGCATCACGGGCAAGTTGAATGCCTATGTGGAGGCCGCGCTGCCAAAGATCATGGCTGAGGTCAAAGGCGCCTCCCCTGCCAAGCCGGCGCCTGTTCAAGAAAATATTCCACAAGGGTCTGTGCCCCCGCAGCCCTCCAAGGCACCGGTCCAGCCAGTCAGGACGAGCCCGGCCCCTACGGCTCGGGATGTGTCTCAAGGTTCACTCACCAAGCCGATCGCCGACCGTGCTCCGATTCAGCGGCCGTCGGAACTGAAGCCGGCCCCGGCAAAAGCCGCCGCCGCTGAGCCGGCCCCGAAGCCCGCTCCCGCGAGACCGCTGGAGCCTGCAGCTCGGCCCCAGAAAACCCGCTTCCGGCCCGAGCCGTTTTATAAGCCCAAGGAACAGGGCGGGGCGCCTGCTGCCGCGCAGCCGAAAAATCCCGCGGCGGCTCCAGCCAAATCCTCCGCCCCGACGCCGATTAATTCTGCGCCTAAGGCCCCTGCCCCGAATAATTCGAAGCCCGAAGCCGGTATTAAGACAGCCCGCGCGGAAAAATCAGGCCAGACCCCTGAGCGGACCTTGAATATTCCGGTGAAGCCGGAAAATGCACCGCAGGCCAATAGACCCGCGGGGGCTGATTCCGGCCCTGCAGTTCCGAATACCGTGCCGAAGGCCCCTGCCCCGCAAACACCTGCTGAGGCCAAGACTTTGGCTGCGGCACCGCCGAGCGTCCGCCCCGCTCCGGCCACGTCCACTGTGCCCCCTGCCCCGGCGCCGGCTACTCATGCGACTGCTCCGGCCAAGCCCCAGACCGAGCCTAAGAAGGAAGCAGCCACGGCGAAGGCACCGGCCACGGTGACGCCAACTCCGACAAAGCCCCCTGCCCAAGCCCCGGCGCCTCGCCCCGAGCCCGGCCGCCCTTCAGCCATTCCAGTCGAGGAACCTGGCAAGGCAGCGACTGGCGCGAAACCAGCGCCGGCGGCCCCGACCCCGGTCAAGGCCTACAAGGCTCCTGTCGCACCCAAGCACCCAGAAAAGGCCGCACCGGGTCTGGTCAGGACGCCCGGAGACAAGCCTACCTCCAAGCCGGAGAAGGAGAAGGCAGAGATCCGGGTCGGCAATCCTCTGTCTCCTGTCGCACCCAAACCGATCGAGCGGATCCGGGTCGAAGGAAAGAAACCTCAGAAGAAGCCAAAACGGCGCGGCAAGACCCGCGACGACGGGCTAGGGCTTTAATCGGGCCCGATCACGAGGCGGCCGATCAGGCGGTATCTTCAGGCAGATCACCGATGGCATAGATCCGCCTATCCGCGCGCATATCCGCGCGGGCTTTCTCGATTTGCGCTTTTGCCGTCCGTTCAACGGCGTCGCGCATTTCCGCCTCGCTCGGCTCTCCGCCGAAGCACGCAGCAAGCGCAAAAGTCAAGCCGACAGCGCCCGCTGCCGCAAGTTGGTTTTTAATGATGATCCGCCGGTGCTGCTGGCTTATCTCGAGCAGGCGCTGGTGCCGAAACTCCAGCAGGTGAAGCCGGAGGCCATTCTAGGCTCAGGACTCGTTAAATGAGGTAGAAGGCCACTGAAGCAGCAATGCAGATGGCTGAGAAGAAGGTGTGGGCGCAGCGGTCATAGCGGGTCGCAACCCGGCGCCAATCCTTGAGCTTGGCGAACATGTTCTCGACCTTGTGCCGTTGCCGATAGAGCGTCTGGTCATAGGCAATCGGCACCTTGCGGCTCCTGGTCGGCGGAATGCACGGCGTGATGTCCTTCTCGACAAGAGCCTGCCGGAACCAGTTGCTGTCGTAGCCTCGGTCCGCAATCAGCGTGGAGCCAGTCGGCAGCGCCTCCAGAACGAGCCGAGCGCCCTTATGGTCGCTCATCTGGCCTTCCGAGAGCAGCAGGATGAGGGGCCGACCCGCCGCATCACAGACAGCGTGGAGTTTGGAGTTCAGGCCGCCTTTCGTGCGCCCGATACGACGGGGAACATCCCCTTTTTGAGCAGGCTCGCCGCCGTGCGGTGGGCCTTCAGGTGGGTGGCATCGATCATGATCCGCTCCGGCTTTGGCCCTTCACCCGCCAAGGCGGCGAAGATCCGGTCGAAGACGCCCAGCCGGCTCCATCGCATGGAGCGGTTGTAGAGCGTCTTGTGCGGCCCGTACTCCTTGGGCGCATCCTTCCACTGCAGGCCATGGCGGATCACGTAGACGATCCCGCTGACCACCCGGCGGTCGTCTACGCGTGGCACACCGTGCGCCAGCGGGAAACAGGGAGAGATCCGCGCCATCTGACGCTCGCTCAGCAGAAATAGATCACCCATTCACAGCCTCCTCGACAGGAGACTCTGAGTCACACCTCAGCCCAAATTAATAGGTCCTGAGCCTAGTGATGGACAACCTGCGCCCGCATCACGCCACCGAAGTGCGGGACCTGCTCAATCGAGCTGGGATCGGACTGCTGTACCTGCCGCGCTATTCGCCCGAGTTCAACCCGAACGAGCCTGCCTGGGGCAAGATGAAGGAGCAACTCAAGGCCAAAGCCGCACGTACTTAGGGAATCGTACGGAAGGCTTGAATGTTGCTGGGCATTCAGATTCCTCCTTCATTTCCGCTACGAAGAGGATTGAGGAATGCGTCAGACGCAGTCTACGCATTCCTCAATCTTCGTGAAGAAAGTGAACAAGGATGATCGTTGTCTCCTGTCGTTGCTAGCGATGCTTCCTCGCAACGAATACGTAAGCGGTGACCGCTAGTCCAATGCAGTCGAATCTCATTCCCTTATCTGGCTTTGCGGTGTGGCGCTAACTACTATTAAGCATAATGAATACCGCCTCCTGCGAGGCATGACCGTGCCGCAGATTGCGTCGGACTACGGCCTGTTCGCCCTTGACTCCTTTTCGTAATTGGGCGGGGCTGTTGAAAATGGCTGGGAGCCTCAACCCCGCCCATCTCGTAAGGGATCGAATTTCGACAATCGACGCCGACGCTCGGCCAAGCCTTCACACGACCCTGCTTGCTCGAAGCGTCTCCTTGAACAGTTCGAAGGCCGTCGTGCCCTGCCGATTGGGGTAGTAGAGGTGGTAGCCGGCGAACGGCTCGCACCACGGCTCCAGCAGGCGGGTGAGACGGCCATCGGCAATCGGCGCCGCCACCAGATCCTCCAGGATGTAGAGGATGCCGAAACCCTCAAGGGCGGCGGCCACCAGCAGGTCCCCGTCGTTGAACACCGGCCCGCGGCCTGGCGTGACCGTCACCGCATGGCCGTCGCGCTCGAACGACCAGGGAGACACGTCGCCATGCGCGTCGCCGTAGGCGATACAGCGATGCGCCGTGAGGTCGGCGGGTACCATCGGCGCTGGGTGGTCGCTCAAATAACCGGGAGCGGCCACCACCGCGACGCGAAGCGGAGGCCCGACGGCTAGTGCGATCATGTCCTTCTCCAATCGTTCGCCGAGCCGGACTCCCGCATCGTAGCGGCCTGCCACGACATCGGTCATCCCGCCCTCAACGCACACCTCCACCTCGATGCCGGGGTGGCGGCGCATGAAAGAGGGGAGCATTGGCCACAGCAATGTGTCCGCGGCGTGTTTGCCCGTCGTGATCCGGACGGTACCGATCGCTGCCCCGCGTGCCTGGGACAGCGCCTCGATTTCCTTATCCAACCCAGCCAGTACCGGCGACAGGGTGGCGAGCAGGCGCTCGCCGGCAGCGGTCGGAGCGACACTGCGCGTCGTGCGGGAGAGTAGGCGAAAACCGAGTTGGCTCTCCAGCCGCTTCATGGTCTGGCTCAACGCCGACTGCGTGACTCCCAACCGCCTCGCGGCACGCGTGAAGCTGCGGTCGGAGGCGATCGCCGCGAAGACGGCGAGGTCGCCGAGCTGATCCGGACGCATTGATGATCCCTGCTACTGGGGCCTATTACTAATTAGGCCGTTATCCCGATCAATTAGCATGACTACCTAGCCGGTTACAGCGGAAGGAACGAGGAGCAGGCGATGGGCAAGGTTTGGCTGGTGACGGGCGCAAGCCGGGGACTTGGACGCGAGATCACGCGCGCGGCACTCGATGCGGGCGAAACGGTCGTGGCAACGGCGCGGTCCGCCGACGCGGTGCGCAATGCCTGCGGGGGCGAACACGATCGCCTGCACGCCCTCGCGCTCGATATCACTGACACCGAAGCCGCGAACTCGGTCGCCGCCGAGACCACCGAGCGGTTCGGTGCGATCGACGTGCTGGTCAACAATGCCGGCTATGCTGAATTGGGTTATTTCGAGACCTTCACCGATTCCGCGGTGCGGCGTCAGTTCGAGGTCAACCTGTTCGGCACGATGAACGTCGCGCGCACGGTCGCCCCCCACATGCGTGAGCGTCGATCAGGCCTCATCGTCACCATCTCGTCGGTCAGCGGGCTGGTCTCCAACGCCGGCGGGGCGGTCTACTCGGCGTCGAAGTTCGCGGTCGAGGGATGGATGGAGGGTTTTGCGCAGGAGCTGGCACCGTTAGGCGTCCGCTCGCTCCTGGTCGAGCCAGGGATGCTGCGCACCGACTTCATGGACCGGAAGTCGGCGAGCTTCGGCAGCATCGATATTCCAGACTATGCCGAGGCGATCGCGCAGTATCGCGCGTTCGTGGACGCGGCCAACGGCAACCAGCCGGGCGATCCGAAGTTGCTCGCCGCGCGGATCGTGGCGCTTGCTTCGCAGGGAGAGGCGCCATCGCGACTTGTGTTCGGCGACGACGCCCGGCAGTGGGCCGGCGCGAAGGTCGACCAGTTGCGGCAGGAGATCGCCCAGTCCGCTGA
Organism: Microvirga sp. GCM10011540; assembly: GCF_042650665.1. Lineage (NCBI taxonomy): Bacteria > Pseudomonadati > Pseudomonadota > Alphaproteobacteria > Hyphomicrobiales > Methylobacteriaceae > Microvirga > Microvirga sp. GCM10011540. The sequence goes on from NZ_JBHSBQ010000010.1 coordinate 128,699, forward strand.
TCGCGGCTGACACGACAGACCAAGGCGCCGGCAAGGGAGCTGATTGCTCGGCTCCAGCAGTGACCCTCGGGCGTTTGCCAAAACCGAAAGTGCAATGGGAATGAGCAACGCGTGGGGCCGCGTTCCCGGCGATACAGGCAAAATAAATCATTTGCCGGTCCATGCCGCATTGCTGTCAACGTTGGTTCTTAACCCGGCTCTGTCCGTGGGGCAGAAGCGGCCGGGGCCGCGTCTAGGTCTATCTCAAGGACCAGACGCGGCCTTTCCATTGCTGCCGTGCTCGGCTTGATCCGCCCGCTGGCCTTACTTTAGGTGGTGCGGGCGTCGAGTTCGTCCTGAAAGATCTAGTACCATCACGTGGGATCGTTGCCTGGTCGAGCGTGAGAACTAAGGATCTCAAGAGCCCACAGCCCGACCAGGCTATCGGCGGGGGCGTGCCGATCCGTCAAGCCAAGTGGTGAATTGTGCCGTTTTAGTGGCAGCGCGCAATCGGTGCGATCAACTCAACTATGCATTTTCTGGTGGAAGTGCATCCGGTCCCGGTAACCATCTCGGCTATGTCGTCGATCCAGCTGATGATGTCATTTGCCACCAGTTTATCTGGTGTCTCATATGGGATCAGTGAGAGGCATAGCGTCCGTCTCGCCTCTCCAAGCTTTTCGAGGATTTCTGGACCTTCGATTTTGCGGAAAGCCACAATCGCCCGCTGCCTAGCAGGGCAACACCTCATGCAATGTTCTCCCAGAACTAGAACATGACGAGAACATACATGCCAGTCGAGTCAAGCCTCAACAGGATTCAGCCCTCAGTGGACCACAGTCTTAGGTCGCACGGCCGTTGCGCTCTAACATTGCCTGAATTATCGTCACGGCCCAGCTTTGGAAGGCGTCGAAATGAGCGAACGTCCGTCAGACAAAAATAATGGCGCGCCACCACCCAATTCAGGAGAAGCCGAGAATATACGCGTCTTCCGTCATGTGCGCGCAATTTTGGCCCGGCTTAGAGACCACCTTTTGCGGCGCCGGAGACGTGATGATCGATCGCGCTTGGTTCACCTTGAGTGGGAGCCTACTGTAGCGGCACGTCCAGCGGCAGAACCGTGATAATGTTCCCCTCTGTGTCTACAATCTCGAGTTGCCACCCCTTCCAATCGTCGATGGAAAGCTCGGCCTCTTGGCGCAATTCATATATTGCTTTGAGTGCTTGCTGCCGAGCCGACTGTATGTCTGAAACTTCGACGCCGGCGTCATCGAGGATCCGTTCATGCAAATTTACGAGATGGAAGTAGAAACGCATCGGCGGGCGACCTCTGGCATTCTTTCCCAAGGCAAACCCGGATGTGGCGCCTAATTCGGCTTTAGATTGCGCTCGCCATGTGCGCTGATGCAAGGAGAGCTTTCGTTTTTGCCAGGCATTTTGAAACACTCTAATGAGCTGTGCAACTAGAGAACAGCTGCCACTGCCGGCGCTCCACCACGCATCATGATACACTCATGGGCGCAAACAAATAGAGCGCCTGACTAGGCGCTCTGGAGGTAGTCGTTTCACTTCGGACGGGCAAGCGGCGCTACTCATTGTGCCCCCCGGCGAAGCACCGCCGCCCATGTGCCCACATTGCGCCATTATGGTTAATGAATGGTTAACAGCCTCTGGCAAAAAGAAGAGCACCCTATGGGCGCTCTTAGTGTCCTGGCGAAGGTGAAGCCGCCTCTAGTTGCCGGGGGGCAATTCCAGGCGATCCCACAATCGATCTTGTGCCAGCTAATCCTTTCCCGGGGCTTACCCCTTCCGCTGTTTGATGACCCCACGTAGAAGACCATTGATCCGGTCACCGAGGCGGTCGATTGCTCCTGTGAGTCGGTCCTCCCCCTCGCGCAGCACTTTTAGGCTAGATGTTGGTGAGCTTACCCATCTCGCTTAGCGCCCTGCTCTCTGTTCCGCTCTCGGAGCTCGAGGGGCTGAGACATCCACGCACTCCGGGCCGGCGGTTGGCGACTCAGGCTATCCTATGTTAACGGCCTGCTCCGGCTAGTCTCGGGGAGGCGGCATGCTGCCGGACCAGAACAACCCATGGCGACGTATTCTAGATGCATGCGCTTTGGTCGTTGCCATTGCCGCGCTTGCTACCGTGATCTCAATTCTGGGCGACCTTCCCAGCCAGCCGATCCATTCCGCATTTACGCCAGATGCTTCTGCGCCGCGATGATGAGGATCTGACCCCGCAGCATCTCAGAGCGTTGGAGCTCGGTTTGGTTTTTCGTAAGTGTCAGGGTGAGGAAGCGGAGGGGGCCATGTTCGGCTCTGCTCCACTAACCTTTTCGCAACCAGATCATTTGAAAGCTCCAGCCAACTCACAACTGGAGGATAATGATGCGATCGATCGCCCGGGATGCATGGGAACGCGGTTTTGCGTTATTCGATACGGGACTACTCATCGTTGCCGTCGCCTTGATCTTCCTGGCACCGGTATAGATTTCCGTCACACAAGGCTCCTGCCTCAATAGCCCCAGTCTCTCAGCGATTAACTCTCGACATACACGCCGAGGGCTATCTCTTTCATGCTAGCTCCACCATCGCAGCGGATGAATTTCGTGCGTGAGGGCATAGAGATTCCAGGACAGAGACATATGTCGTACAAGGAGAGATCATTCCGCCTGCTTCAGTTAGCGCGGCTTGCTTGGGAGGCTACATGTTCAGGAAAGCTGCGTTAGCACTCATTGCTCTGGCTACAGGCATATCGCTCCACCTGACGGCGGCAGCGGCTATCCCACACATAGCGTCCGCAGCCCTCGCAACAGAGACGGGTCCCTCCTATCAGTATATCCAATATTATTACGGCCGAGGTCCGAGCCACGGCCGGCGCTACTACCGACAGCCGCACTACTATGATGCCCGTCCAGACGTCCGAGGACACCTCCTGGGACGTACCCGCTTCTACGGACGCCGCGACCACAGACCATGGAACGGGCGCTGGCACTATGACCGCTATGATCGTCGCTGGGAGTACGATCGATTTGGCCGCTATGGGTACCGTGGTCGGTATGACCGACGCTATGATGGCAGACGATCACACCGGTATGGACATCGCCACGGAGGGCGTGACCACAAGGATCGTCGGGGCAGAGACTACTTCTCTCCCCGCTACACCAGCCCTCCGGGCATCGAGATCCGTCAATAGATCTGCCTCGGCGCGAGAGGCTCCACCGTTGCGCCTCTGCGGATCCGTAGGGTGACTTAGGGCTGGGCCTATCTCAACAGCCACAGCCTCTCCGCAAGGCTCAATGGAACTGGCGACGTGGGCAGGCCGCCCCAATTGACCCATTGGCATTCCTGCGTTTCACTTTGAACCAGGTGACAAAGGGTGTGCCATGTCAGCTAAGTGCCCGAAGTGCGAAGAACCACTACTGAGCGTGAAGTGCTACAGCGTAGATATTGAAAGCTCGGGCGCCTTACAGACCGGTACGGTCTATGCTTGCCCAGCGTGCTCTGCTGCCATCACCATCTCGCTCGGGGCGCCGCCCATCGTAGCTGGAACCGTTCTGGAAACGGTGACAGATGTCTCAGTAGACCCGGAAGACGCACATCCGAACCTATCTAAATAGCCCTAGCCACTGAGAAACAGTCTTTCAAAAGCTCCAAAGCCTCTGTAAGTTAGCAAGATCAGCAGTTTCTTAGTCGGCTGCTGCCCTTTAGCGCGCGCCGCACGTCTCAAAGATCACAGGCTTTGGAGTATGCCCAATGCCAATAGATCTTCCGCCGACGACAAAGACACAAGAAACTGCTGCTTTGCCCCACCCGTTGCTTGACCGATCTCTGAACTGGCTCGCAGTGGTTGTCGGTTTGGGCCTGTGCCTATGGGTGGTACAGCTGGGCTTCCCCATATCGTTCTAGTGTTCTGTCACTGACGGGTGATTCCGAAATCTGGTCCGCCGTGCGATACTGCTCTGATGGGCAAGATCGAGTGCATTGAGGTTTCCGCCGCTGATCGGGAGCGCCTGGAGACCCTGGTCCGCGACCGCAACACGCCCCAGAAGGTTGTCTGGCGGGCTCGGATTGTTCTGCTGGCTGGCGAGGGCCTGCGCGCCACCGAGGTGGCCGCCCGCGTGGGCACGAGCACTCTGACGGTGCGGCGCTGGCGCCGC
>NZ_JBHSBQ010000011.1:0-41761 GCF_042650665.1 Microvirga sp. GCM10011540
TCTGTTCGTCTACATCGAGGGCTACTACAATCGGCAGCGCATTCACTCGGCGCTCGGGTATCTCACGCCCGAGCAAGCAGAGCGGACAGCGAGCTAACCGGTGTCCACTTAATCGAGGGAAGATCAGAGCCAATCGACAGCGACTGGAAAGAAGCGCAGCGTTAGATACGGCTATGCTCTCCTAAGACATCGGCCGGAGGAGGGCCTGCGGGTTTCCTGAAGCCACACCTGCAGGCCCTCTTTTCTTGCATTGCGCTTGGAAGGTCTCACTTGGTGATGAACCGTTCGCGTCAGTAGCGACGGCGGCAAACCTCAACAGGACGGCGGACAAGGCGACCGTAGGCGGTTCGCACAGTCCGATATTGGATCCGGCAGACCACCCGAGGACGGTAGCCCCGATGCCGCCTGCCGTAGTAACGGCGGGGGCGGTAGTGAGGGCGGCCATAGTGCCAGGCTTTGCTGACAAGGCTATCGCCGGTTTTCGCAGACGCCATCGTGCCTGCCACGAGGGGCGAGGCCGTTGCGCTGCCTTGAGACAAGAAGGCTCCGGCCACGACTGCTCCGGCCATAGCTGCAATCCTGATGAGATGCATGCATTCCTCCGTAGATTGATCCGTTCCCGGTGTTTGAACCCAGATCATGCTGCGACNGGATCTGACGGCCCTCAGGCGAGCGCCCGAGGCGCTCAGAGCCATCGCGCAGGTTAAGCGTCGGCAGGAATATCAGGATTTCTGAAGTGGGAGCACCTTCAGCAAGCCGGAGGGATAGGCTGAAGCGGGGGCTATCGGACCTATCCTACGGCAAGCCGAAGCGCCCGCAGGCTAGGTAGGCGTTTCTGCTCGAAAGGCAACCTGGAGCCGGCATCAGAGGCCGCGCGCGAGGCGGTACATGGCGTAGCCAACGATAGCTATCACAATCACCGTCAAGAGCGGTCCCCAGGACGGAAATGGGCTGCTGTGTCCATTGAATTCAGTCTCGTTCATGCGGTGCTGCTCCCGTTGAATCCTCCGCATTTCTAACCCCTACGAAACTCTCGAAACAGGAGCGTGGTCATGCATTCCTGAAGTAACGTAAAGGGGTAAGGTAAAGTCGGTAACTGAGCTCGACCAGCTGCGAGACGTGGGGATCCTCGCCTGGATATAACGAGAGGGCTTGGGCTGGTGCGCTTGCTCATCTCATGAAGAAGAGGTGGCGCTGGCCGACCGGATCACCTTCGAAGGTCGCTCGCATCGCCTCGAGGGGATTGACGACTCGGCCAGCACCGAGGCCCCGGGAGCGGTATTGTTGCGAGGTAACACCGGGCGGGGCCAGGGGCGGACCTTACTCCAACCTTCGATATTTTAACACCCATTGAGGCGGGCCAGAGGGAGCATTGCGTATGGGAAAAATCAGCGCAGGTTTCCGGCAGGGCGGGCGCCTATGGTAGCGTCTAGGCCAATGTTCTTGAGTTGCTCCCGGCCGCGTTGTGGCCGACACTCTGTTTAATCACGGGAGCAGCAGACGATATTGAAGAGACAGACAGTTGCTATCCAAGATGTCTATGTGCCGGTGAAACGGCGCCAGACACTGGATCCGGGGAAAGTTGAAGCCCTCGCGGAGAGTATCCTCATCAAGGGTCAGGAGGCCCCCATCCTCGTGCGAGCCGATGACAAGCGCTTTGTTCTTGTTGAGGGCCTGCACCGACTGGAAGCTTGCAAGGCTTTGGGTGAGACAACGGTATCAATCTACCTCGTCCAGGCGAGGAAGAATTAGGCGGGAAGCAGCGTGCGAGTGCTCCGAAACCACCCGCCGTACCTTTGAGCACCTCCTGCCCCATACATACAAGAGCGGTTGATCACAGGCCGGTGCTGCTCGGCAATAATGGTCAAGCTTGACGGTGCTGTGGACACGTAACTATGTACAATCTCCTAAAGGCGCATGTTGATTTGCATATCCGACAGACGAGGCATGCTTGCATTGCTATCTCAAGCAGTCACCCACCCGTCCGCAAGAGGAAGGAATACCCGCCCATAAGGCAGGAGATAGATTTGATTTGGGGTGCCAGGATGAAAGAGGGTGCTGCGGCTATTTCATGCATTGTCTGAAGCGTAGTGTGCGGGTGACGTTCGTCACCAGAGCATTCGAGGAACGGCTAAGGCAAGCACCTGAACAAATATTTGGATCAGAACTGCACCTTCATTGGCGTTAGGCCAAGCTTGTGACTGTTGCACGTCGTGGGGCGCCTAGTACGACCATCGGCTTACTTGCCAATGCCTGCTCTGTGACGGACGGTGCCTACCAAGACTGCTTGCGCTTTCCCAACCTTTAACAGAACAAGGGGGCATGAATGACCGCAGAGAAGATCGACTTTGCCGCCACACGCTTGCCTCAAGCCGAGGCGTCAGACCAAGCCTCCAGATCGGTAGTGCTCACTGTTCTGGCCTGCGATAATCCGCTGCTGCGCACAGGACTTCGGCAAATCCTTGCAGGGACGACCTTTGGGGTGGCTGAAGGACACCAAGGCCCAAGCCTGATCCTACCCAAAGAGCACAAGAGGCCTGTCCTCGTTATCTTTGAAGCGGCTCAGAACGTCACGAAAACATGGTTTGAGGCCGTGCTGCTGGCGAAGCAAAGCTTCCCAGAGGCTCGGGTGGTGGCTCTGACCGATCAGGCGGATCCCAGCTTGGTGCGCCTCGGGCTTGAGGCTGGCGTGGATGGCGTCTGCCTTAATGGAGCCGACCGGGAGATTCTGATCAAATCACTTGAATTGGTTATGCTTGGTGAGACTGTGCTGCCCTCGGAGACGATGCGCACCCTGCTCGGCAGAATGGCGAAGGGGCTGGTGCTGGAGCCGCAAGACGGCACAAGGGCAGAAGCAAAACCGCTCGATCTGAGGACCCATAAGCTGTCAGCCCGCGAGGCGGAAGTTCTGAAGTGCCTGATGGGTGGAGACCCTAACAAGATCATCGCCCGCAAGCTCGATGTTGCGGAGGCGACTGTGAAAGTTCACGTCAAAGCGGTACTGCGCAAGATCGGTGCCGCCAATCGCACCCAAGCTGCCATGTGGGCAACCGAGCATCTGTCGCCAAGTTCAAGGGCCTTTGTGAATGCCTGATTCATCTGCCACCGAGATCGCTGTCGGCGATCAAGTTCGCGTCCATTATCATCCTCCAGGTCAGACGAAGAGCTTCGTTGAAGGTGTCGTGACACGGGTGGAAGTGGCAACTGAAGTCGGGCGAATGTTCGTGGTCGCTGTTACTTCTGATATCATTTACGATAGAGAGCAGCCCTTCAGGCCGGGATACAAAGACTACATCTTGTACGAGCCCCGACGGGACTTTTCCGGTCGTATTGAAGTGATGCCTCAAGTCGAGAAGGAATTTGAGGCAGAACCAGAGCATGTCGCTGGGCCACCATCCGACCCGCAGCTTGCGATGGAGCCCGCTACCGGCCGGCAACCTGAGCAAGAGACGGCACCAGAGCCAGAAAAGGGAGACGAAGAGACGCGTGGGCTGGGAAGGATGCTGGGTGCAGTATTCGGGCGGCGAGCGTAGCGGCAACAACGGTGTCGGCCCATATGTCTGCTATGGACGAACCTTTGCGGCCCGAGCTTTCTGAAGGCTCTCAAGCGCAGACTTGAGGGCTCCCCGATAGCCCTCAGCCTGGATTGTCATGGTCATGAACAGTGGCTCTGGCACGTCCGGGTGCCTGAAGGCATTGAGGAGCCGCTCGTCCTTGGTGAACCCGTTCCGCACCATCGCGGACACAAACTGCTTTCCATTCAAATCGCGCATTGTTCAACGTCCTCTGGCCGACACGACCTATGCTTGGTTCAGGCTGCTTGATCAACCGTAGCCAGGGCTGCATTGAGGGCTTTTGTCGGTTGCCTTCCCTCTGCGGGCTCAAAAAAGAAGCGCCCGTGTAGGGCGCTTCAAGGACCGGTCTCCGTGGGGCAGAATGGAGGGCCGGGAACGTGAACTCTCATCCATCTGGATGAGGGTAAGCTCGCCGCCTCAAGCTGCGAGAGCGAGGCGGTGCTGCTGCTGGCGCAAGACGGTCAGAAGCTCCACATAGGGCTCCCGCCTCTCACGATGCCGCGCAACAAGCTTGCGCCTGATGTCCTTCTTGAGGTTCTGATCTGTATTTCTTGCTTCCAGCCTGCTCAGTTCGAATTCTTGCTGGAAGTCGATGTTGCCGAGGGTGTGTAGAACCTCTCTCATCATCGACGATGTGGTAGTGGAATACTTTCGAGGTTGAGCGACTGGTGCGTTACGCCCCCTGAACCTATTGCTCTCTTGCGGCACGTTCCCTCCAAATGTGTATCTTTATTTTGATGCGTCGTCCTTCTGGCTCATTGAGCAGCGAAGGTCATGTCGGAGGAATACTGCGGGAGAATACGTAATCCTTTTGATACCAAGCAGAACTGGCACTGGTCCTTCACTTAACTCCAAAGTGGGGGCAAGATTTTGCCAGAGTTTGGTAAGGATCAATAAGGAACTTAATTGAGCGTGAGCGAACCGGCTCAACGGCGGACCGATGGATCTAAACCGTAGGGGAAGCTCAAACAGCAACACCATGCGTAATGCGGGTCGCATCCCGCAAATCGGCACGCGAAGAAATCCTCTTCCGCAAGCATGTCAGTAGACCGTTGTCGCCTTCAAAGAGCCTACCATCATGACCGATGAGGAAGTCGAAATCGTTGCCGAGGAGCTTGCCAAGATTGGAGGCGTTTCCTGGTACCCAGGCCGGGAGCAGGGGCCGCTGATGCGGGTGGTGACAGACCGTTACCGTGCGCAGGCCCGTGTAGTCATTGCTACCCTGGATCGGATCAGGAATGGTTCGTCATCTACCTGCACACAGGATCTGGGAGGTGACGGAGCGCGAGAGATCGGATCTGGAAGCGGAGGGGATCAGATCCGCCCCGGTGTCACAGTGGTCTACCGACCTTTAGGAGATCGACGCGCTTATCCATGCCGGATTGTCGAAATTCAGGGTGACCGCGCCTACTTGGCTCCGATCTTGAGGACGTGCGTTGGATGGGTGTCGCTCGAACGGCTTCAATCCTCGGCAGATGAACGGGTTCCGTCACCAATGCAGCCCGCCCCAGCACAATTTGCGCCTTCATCCGTCACGAGCAGTGATGGCAAGAATGACTCGACCGAACATCCGCCTCCACTTTAGGGTCGAGCGCAACAACGGCGGGGATAGGTCCCGGTACGTGGTGTAGCTCGACGGGAGCCCAGCGGTTGGCCCGCGCGCCCTCGGTCGCGCCGTAGCGGGCCGGGCGCTGGGCGGGTGGTCATCGGCGATTTCCGGGTAGGGTTGGGTTGCGACATCCACCCGCAACCGAGAGAACCCCCGATGACCAATCCCATGATGGACCTCAAGGGCCTCATCGAGAAAACCCCGGACGCCGATCTGCTGCGCGAGATGATCAGCTTTGCGGCCGAACGCCTGATGGAGCTGGAGGTCGGCGCCCTCACGGGTGCTGGCTATGGCGAGAGGAGCCCCGAGCGCCTGGCCCAGCGCAACGACTACCGCGAGCGCGACTGGCACACCCGTGCCGGCACGGTGGAACTGCGCATCCCCAAGCTGCGCACCGGCTCGTACTTTCCGGGCTTTCTCGAGCCGCGCCGCATGGCCGAGAAGGCGCTGGCCGCCGTAATCCAGGAGGTGTCAATGCCGTTTGAATCGTCCCCAGAAGCGCCGAAGTAAATTTCCCCACTTGTGCCGGCTACGTCCCCAGGGGCATCGGACCATTTTTCGGAGGTCGGCCTCGACGGCGCAGCACCGGCGCCGGATCGGGCGGCGTAATCAGCGCCTTCGAGCGTACATGCTCGGGCATCAATTCGGCGTGCTGCCGCAGACGGTAACTTGAGCCCTCGATCTGGATCACCACCGCATGATGCAGAAGCCGATCCAGCAGGGCCGTGGCCACCACAGGATCGCCGAACACCTCGCCCCATTCCGCAAATCCGCGGTTCGAGGTCAGGATCATCGCCCCGCGCTCGTAGCGGGCATTGTGGAGGTGGGCGTCAACAGCGATGGCCGGCGCGAGATGCTGGGCCTGGACATCGGCCCCTCGGAGGCGGAACCCTTCTGGACCGCGTTTCTGCGCAACCTCACCCGGCGCGGCCTGCGCGGCGTGAAACTAGTGATCTCGGATGCTCATGAGGGGATCAAGACCGCCGTGTCCAAAGTGCTCTGTGCCACCTGGCAGAGGTGCCGGTGCACTTCATGAGGAGTGCCCTGGCGCATGCGGGCAAGAACGGCCGGCGGGTGGTATCGGCCTACATGGCCACGGCTTTTGCCCAGAACACGCCCGAGGCGGCTCGACAGCAGTGGCGGCAAGTGGCCGATCAACTGCGTCCCAAGCTGCCGAAGCTGTCAGCCCTGATGGATGAGGCCGAGACAGATGTGCTGGCCTATATGAGCTTTCCGGCTCCGCACCGGACCAAGCTGCATTCGACCAATCCGCTCGAGCGGCTCAATCTTCTGTGTGCGGCGTCGGCGTGGTCGCGGCCGGTCGATGCCGGGGCGGTTCGGGTCGACCTGGGCTGGTACCGCAAGCTGTCGGCGTGATCGGAAGCCTTTAGCGTGAGCCGGGCCGTTTGCGGCCTTTGTCCCTGCTGCGAACAGCAAAAAGCCCCTGACGTTTGTGGCGTTCAGGGGCTTTTTTGTGTGGTTGGTTGCGGGGACCTGAAACCACCGACACTTGACCTGCGATAGCTAAACCCATTGCTCGTGCTCGAAGTGCGGACGCTCGACACGAGGCCCGTCCAAACGATCCCGTTATGAGCGCAACAAACCAGTACCTACTGAATGTCTTCGCTAGCACAATACTTCATTTATTAGCGATACATCCTGCAGAAGCAGGATAGCAACGCTGTTAGCATCAATTTCACACGGTGCGAGCTGCATAGGCCTCTAGTTTCGAGAGCATATCGGGATCGATTGCAGTTCCATCACGCTGCTGGCGTGCGAGGTTTCGCATCTCGATCTCGCCGGGGGCGAAAACTGGGGCTGCGGGATCGGCCGCCGGGGTGGAGTGCAGAATGTCTGCGAAGTCGTTCATACGCTCCGCAAGCCAGTTCTGCGGGCCCAACGCACGGGTGGTGATTAGAATGAAGAAGTGCCCGAGGTTCTGCGGCTCATCGGGCGCATCGACCCAAGACTTCACGTGAGTGAGGTACGCCGCACCGGATAGAAGGCCAGCGAACAAATCGACGATCAGGGCGAGGCCATAACCTTTATGCCCACCAATCGGCAGCAGAAAACCATCGAGCGCGGCGTTGGGATCAGTGGTCGGCTTGCCTTCTTTGTCCGTGGCCCAGGTTGGCGGAATGGCCGCGCCCTTCTTGGCGGCATTGCGGATCTTGGCGCGCGCCACGACGCTGAGGGCCATATCCAGAATTATCGGGTCCCCACCTGGCGCTGCCGTCACCAATCGCGCTCATTGCCACCTTCGACGTTAGATCAATCAGTTCGTCTGCACAGAAGAAGGGGCCGGCCGGGAACTGGCGCTCTGGCTCGAAGAAGTCCGCCAGGCCTACGCCAAGTCCGCTGAGGACCCTCCGCAGCGTGGCCATGGAAGGGCTGATCTTGTTCTTCTCCACGTTCGAAATCTGCGCATGGCGCACACCCGCCCGCTGCGACAAGCCTGCAGCGGATCGCATCGCGCGCATGCGTGCACCGATGTTGAAACCGGCATGAAGATCATCCGATACCAACGCGGGTGAATCGCCTGCCTTGGACATTTACTGCCTGTATATATGTGATCACTTCGCCAGGGGCAGCACGATGGCACATAGATATACAGCCATCCATGCGTCTGAAGTTCGACCGCCCGCTCCCCAGCGCAAGCGAGAGCAAATCCAGCCTTTCCCACCTGACTAGGCTTTGACTGCGACTGTCCGTTGAAAATTTTAAGCGGACGCCATTGACACGTCCAACAAAACCGCAAAGCATGTATCTGAAATGCATACATCATATTCAAATAGAATACAGGAAGAAGGCGGTGTTCGCCCGCTGAGCACGGTGCTGAAGACACTCGCCGTGCTCGATCTATTTGCCGACAGCTCCCACAGCATGCGGTTGCCGGAGATCGCCAAGGCTATGGATATTTCCCGGCCGACCGCTTACCAGCGCCTTCTCACGCTAATTGAGGCAGGCTGGATCGAGCAGGACGAGCAGGGCCGCTACCGGCTTTCTATGCATGTCTGCCGGCTCGCGGCCGCGGCACTCGAGCAGGCCAATCTCGGCTCCCGCGTACAGCCGGTGCTGCAGGAACTGGTGCATGAGGTGAAGGAGACTGCCTCGCTCGCGGTGCTCGAACGCGGCCTCCCCTGCATTATTTCGCGCGTTGAGTCCGAGAGTGTGCTGCGCGCGGAACAGAAGATCGGCACGACCATGTCGCTTGAAGGATCCGCCTCCGGCCGTGTCCTGACCGCCTTTGCTGACGAGATCACCCTGAGGCGGCTCAAGGAAAGCGGCGAAACGCTCGCCTCGGAGGAGATTCTCGCTGCTGCGCGCGCAGCAGGCTACGCGCTTTCCAGTGGCTATACCCAGGTTGGCGTGCGCGCGATCGCCGCCCCTGTCTTCGACGTCCACGGTAAGTGCAATGCGACGCTTTCGCTGGTGATGCCGGAAACCCGCTTCAATCTGGAAGGGGTGCGCGATGCGCTGATCCGGGCAGCGGAGAAGGTAACCAAACTGCAGCAGGGAGAGCGATAGCAGGCATGTCCGTCTTGCACCAAATACAAATTGAAGAGGCGCGGCCGAGGCCCCGGCCCGGGGACGAGCTGATGCGTCCTGAGAAGCTGGCGGCGTTCCAGCCGAGCCGGATCAGCATCACTCGTGCTCTCATGAATAAGATGGTGCGCGAGCGGTGGGAGATTTCCATTGAACGCTTTGATGTGGACGAGACCGCGACAGGCACCGTGGTCTATTCCATCAAGGCACCGCACCAGGAGTTCAGCTTCATCGCCTTTTCGCGCCCGCCCAGCCGCAAGGCGCGCACCGGCCGCATCATCGGTCAGGCCTGGGATATGATGGGCACCCTCAATGAAGGTCCAGCAACTGAAGCCGACATCCAATCGGCTCGCGAGGAGCTGCCGAAGCTCTATCGCGGCCGTGCCACGCCCAATGCTCTCGTCTGGTGCCGCTCGAATCGCTCGATGCGCGTCTTCGATCAGACATACGCAGCCCTTGCCGAAGGAAGGCAGCCTTCTATCAATGAGTTGGCGCAGGTCTGCTACCTGATGCGCAATACGGGTCTTGACGGCAACGGCACCTTCGGCACGCGTTCATTCCCTTCGCTCGGCCCCGACCACGCGCTGGGACGGCCGCTGGAGGCCCAGCTGCTCACCGCCTATCTGATGCGGGAATATTCCTGCGATCTGGTCGAACATCTCGCTCGCCTTGCCTCGCCCAAGGCAGTGCCGCTCGATCCGGCGATCCGCCGCTATCTCGGTGTCGGCAACGGATCAGCGCTCGGTCTCATCTTCTTCATCCACAAGCACCCTCAGCTCATCAGCAGCTTCATCGCCGCCCGCGAGGAGGCAATCGCCACAGCGCGCGGCCTGCAGCTGGCGAAAGAAGATGCCCGCATCGATAAGCTAAACTCCATGATCCGGCGCGCCATCATCTTCCGCCGGCAGGACCGCATGGTCTACGAGACGTTCACCTCGAGCGCCGACGTGGCCGATGATCTCGAGAAAGTAGCAGGCGCCCTTGTCGAACTCCGGGAAACCGGACGAGTGAATGGGCAGATCTGCACCTATCCGCTCGACGCTCTAGCCCAGCATTTTGAAAAATCGCTGAGACCCGAATCCGTCGAGACCTATCTCTCGCTCCTGATGGAGCTCGTGCCGGACGAAACGGACGCGCTCCTGCCCTCCATCGGCGGCCCAGACGAGGTGAATGTCGCGCCGGGCGAAAGGGTTGCAGGCTTAATGGCGCTCATCCGTGACAAGTACCAATGGGCGCTCGACATCGATATGTCCACGCCCGAGGCCTATAAATACGTCTGGTACAAGTCCGAGACTGCCGAGGAGCCGCGCCGCGGCGCACGGGAGGAAGTCCCGGAAGCGTTTGACCTCGGGCTCGACATTTGCGGGGGCGTCCAGGCCCTGTTGGCCGACCTCGGTCGCGAGGCTCAGGATCTCTCCGTTGCCCGATTCCTATTGAAGCATCCGGGTCACCGCTATCTCGTCGCCCGCCTTCAGACCCTTAGAGATCTCCCCTATCACACGCCTATGGCAAACATAAACGCAGAAGAATTCACCCCGATCGACCTCGTGCGCCTCATGAATGTCGGCATCCATGGCATTGATAAGACGCGCGATTTCCTGCGCCGCAACTTGCGCGGCGTACTCTACCACGGAGCGCCGACGCCGGACGAGATCCGAGCCGGCAAGGCGGATTATTGGGCCTATCCAGCGGAGCCGCACTGATGCAGACGGAGCAGACGCAACGGATGCTGCGTGTCATGCCACGCGAGATGCGGATGATGACGGAACGCATCTTTTCACTCACCGGCCTGCCGAAGGCCTTCTTCCTCGCTATGCAGGACATAGTGATGTATTCGCAGAAGCTCGGCCTCGGTGGCTTCGCCCTGCTGGACGAGCGCTTCGAGCAACTGAAGCAAGCCGACCCCGCACGCATCGAAATTCTCTCGGAGCAGAACAGCCGGCTAGAGCTAGATGCCGGAGGGCAGCACGCCTGGTTCGTCGCGTACAGCCTCGTCGATCTTCTCGGTGAGCTTGCCCAGCGCTTGGACACCGTGCACATCATCGTGCGTAATGTCCTCGATCCGGACGAGCTGCAGGTCGCGGTGCCACTTGCTGCGCGATGCGGCCTACGCGCGAGCCTCACAGCAGACGAAGAACCGCTGCTCGTGGCTTCATTGCACCCGCTTTTCGGCGAACTGAGGCGCGACGAGCCACTACTTTGGGAGCTCCTGCAGAGCGGTGCGCAGATAGACGCAGAACTCTGGTGGCGGATCTACCACCTGGCTCAGAAGGCATTGACGCCCGACAGCGTCGTCTCGCGGCGCCATGCCGGCCCGCTCATCGTGAATGACGACGGCTCGGTCATCGGCCGCCGGGATAATGACGACGAAACGGATATCAGTTTCCTCACCTCGCCCAAGATCGGCCGTGTTGAAGAAGAAGGGGCTCCATCATGATTATCGACGGACTGCAGTGCGGACATTTCGATCGCCAGGCTTTCACATCTCTCAAACGAGCTGGCGTGGGCGGTGTGGTCGTCACCTGCGGCTTCTGGGAAGGCGCGGTGGAATCGCTCGAATCCCTCACTAAATGGCGGGACCTCGTGCGGGAGAACGCTGACATTGCGGAGATCGCCACGACAGCCGCAGCGGTCAAGAGCATCGGTGGCGTAGGTAAGATAGCCGTCATTCTGGGCTTCCAGAACGCGAATCTCTTTGAAGGGCGAATTCGCTTCGTCGAGCTCTTTGCCGAGCTAGGCGTGCGGGTTGTGCAGCTCACCTACAACAACCAGAACGAACTCGGCGGCAGCTGCTACGAGGCAGAGGATTCCGGTCTCGCCCGCTTCGGCAAGGAAGTCGTGCGCGAGATGAACCGGGCCGGAATCCTGGTCGATTGCAGTCATGTAGGCGACCGCACAACCCTTGATGCGATCGAGGTCTCGGAGAAGCCGATTGCAGTCACTCACGCCAACGCTCGCTCCCTGTTCGACCACAAGCGCAACAAGTCCAACGAGGTGCTGAAGGCGCTGCGCCAGACCGGCGGCGTCATCGGCTGCGCCGCCTACCGCAATATCACCGGCGACGAGTTCTGCAAATCGATTGAAGCCTGGTGCGGTATGGTCGCCCGTACGGTCGATATCGCCGGCATCGATTCCGTCGCTATCGGCACCGATCGCAGCCACAACTTCACCCCACCGGACTACGCCTGGATGCGTCAGGGACGCTGGACACGCAATATCGATTATGGTGCAGGCTCTGCGGCGCGCCCGGACAAGGCACCACCGCCAGATTGGTTCCAGACCGTCGAAGACATACAGGTCATTCCGACCGGCCTGCGCGCAGTGGGCTTCTCGGAAGAAGAGGTCGCGAAAATCACCCACCTCAACTGGCTTCGCCTCTACGAAGCCACTTTTAGGAACACGGGAGAGGAGAAGCTGACATGAACGGACGGAATCCTGGATCTCGAACGCTCCCGGCTCTTACTCGCCGCACCCTACTCAAGGCTGGCGGCGCGGTCTTCGCGTCCACGCTCGCCGCACCCTATGTCGCGCGCGCTCAGGGAAACGTTCTTTACATTAACACCTGGGGCGGCCCCTGGGAGGAGGCTGCGAAGAAGCACATTTTCGCTCCCTTCAAAGCCGCGACGGGGGTTGAGATCAGAACCGTATCTCCGGTTTCATTCGCCAAACTTGCACAGCAGGTAAGGACCGGCACATATGAGTTCGATGTCACCACCCTCGGTGCTGGCGAACTCCTCCGTGCTGAGGAGGCCGCCATCATCGAGGAACTGACAAAGGCTCCTTACGAGGGTGCGCTGTTCCACAATGGGGTAGCGTCGCACGCATTCGCGACGGTCATCGGCTATCGCAAGGACAAGTTCCCCAATGGTGGTCCGCGTAACTGGGCCGAATTCTGGGACGTGGAGCGCTTCCCAGGAGCGCGCTCGCTGCAACGCTACCCTGCGCGCGTGTTGCCGCTGGCGCTTCTCGCCGACGGCGTTCCGGTCAAGGAACTCTACCCCCTCGACATCGACAGGGCTTTCGCCTCACTGGACAAGATCAAGGAGCATATCCGGGTCTGGTGGACCGCCGGCGCTCAATCCACCCAAATCCTGCGCGATGGCGAAGTGGATCTCATCGGCATCTGGCACGGCCGCTACTATGAGGCCGAGGACGCCGGTGCGCCTGTTGGCATGACCTGGAACCAGGGTCAGATCGAGCGTGCATATTGGGTGGTGGCCAAGGGCACGCCAAACGTGGAGAACGCCAAGAAATTCGTCGAATTTGCCGTAAGCGCAAAACCGCTTGCCGGCTTCGTGACCGAAGCGGACTACGGACCGCTCAATCCCGCGGCCAATGAGTTCACTTCGACGGACGATGCGAAACGCATGCCGACCTCTCCGGAGAATTACGCGCATACCTTCGAGCAAGACATCGAGAATTTCGGAGGCGATATCAGAGAGATATCGCAGCGCTTCGAAGAATGGGTGGCGGGCTGAGTGCGATTCGTCAGGAGGTGGCCCAGAGCACAAACGCCGCGTCAGGAAAAAGGTTTTCGCGGCCGCTGGTATGGGGCTCACAACAAGAAGAAGAGGAACGGCAATGGGAGCAAGAATTTCGAAACTGGCCGAGTGGCCCAACTTGTGGCCGTGGCTGCTACTTGCGCCTCTTGCAGCATATCTGGCGATCTTCTTTGTCGTCCCGCTCGCCGACGTGGCCATCATGAGCGTAACCGATCCCCGACTTTCGCTCTCCAACTATGAGAAGATCCTGACGGGGGCGCTTTACCAGCGCGTCTTTCTGAATACGTTCCTGACGGCCGCCCTGGTCACGCTCGTGTGCCTTTGCATGGGCTACCCTCTCGCCTATCTGATGAACCATTCCAAGCCACGCACCGCGATGCTCATCCTCCTGCTCGTGACCATGAGCTTCTGGACGAGCTTTCTCGTCCGTACCTATGCGTGGATGGTTCTTCTGGGCAACAATGGTCCCGTTGTCGCTTTTCTCACCAGCCTCGGTGTCGAAGATCCGCCGCAACTCCTCTTCACTCGCTTCTCCTCTACGCTCGCCATGGTGCACATCCTGGCGCCCTACATGATCATGAACATCTACTCGGTCATGCGGAAGATCGATCCGGTCCTCCTCCGCTCGGCAGAGAGTCTAGGCGCGCGAAGCTTTTCACTATTCCGCCACGTCTACCTGCCGCTGACCGCGCCGGGTATAGCCAATGGTTGCGTGCTGGTCTTCGTCCTCTGCCTGGGATTTTACGTCACTCCCGTGCTGCTCGGGAGCCCACGCGAGCAAATGATCGCCGGCCTCATCGGCCATCAAATCGAGGAGTTTTTGGCTTTTGGGATGGGATCCGCGATGGCCATCGTGCTTCTCTCCATCACGCTTGTCATCCTCGCCATCTATCACCGCCGTTTTGGACTCGACAAACTGTGGGGCTGATATGGACCGCCTGATGCGCCTCGCCGGCATTCTCATCGTCATCTTCATCGCGGCGCCGCTCGTCGTCGTGGTGCCGATGTCCTTCTCCACCGCGCGGTCGCTCCAGTTCCCGCCGCCTGGATATTGGCTCGGCTATTATCAGGCCTACTTCGCCGATATAAGCTGGCTTCGGCCGACCTGGAACAGTATTCTGATAGCGTTCGCCACCATGATCCTCACCATGGTGCTGGTCGTCCCGGCCTGCTTCGCCCTTGTACGATATCGCTTCACGGGCAAGGGGATCGCCGATCTGATGATGTTGATGCCACTTGCGGTGCCCCATATCGTAATGGCCATTGGCTACTACTCCTTCCTTGGCGATCTCGGCCTCGTGCACACCCATTTCGGTGTGGTACTCGCACACACCTGCCTTTCGGTGCCGATCGCCTTCCTGGTTCTCTCCGCCAACCTGAAAGGTTTCGACCGCAATCTAGAGCGGGCGGCGCTCAGCCTTGGAGCAAACCCGGCACAGACCTTCGTTCACGTGACGCTTCCGATCCTGAAGCCCGGTCTCCTGATCAGCGCTCTCTTTGCCTTTATCCAGTCATTCGACGAGACGGTAGTAGCGATCTTCATCTCAGGAAGGGATGCCGAGACGCTACCCCGGAAGATGTTCGACAGCATCAGGCAGGAGGCTGACCCGGTGATCGCGGTCATCTCCACTCTACTCTTCTTCGCCGTGCTTTTGGCCGTCGTCGTGCCCTTGGCCCGGCGTGGCATCCGCAGCCGCTTTGGACGGGCGTCATAGCGTCCCCTCGCCGCTGACCGCTCAAGGTAGGATTTTCAATGAACCAGTATCTACAACTTAACGGAATTACCAAGTTCTATGGAGACTTCAGGGCGCTCCAAGGCGTGAACCTGTCGGTCGACAAGGGAGAGTTCATCACCTTTCTGGGTCCTAGCGGCTCCGGCAAGACGACGACGCTGATGATCATCGCCGGGTTCGAGAAGGCTTCCACAGGCGATTTGCTGGTCGAGGGCGAGTCCCTTTCCGGCCTCGCGCCGTACGAGCGCAATATCGGCATTGTCTTCCAGAACTATGCGCTCTTTCCGCACAAGACTGCGGTGGAGAACGTCTACTTCCCGCTGCAGATGCGCGGCATCAATCGTCCCGAAGGCCTGAAGCGGGCGATGCGAATGCTGGAGCTCGTCGGCCTCGAGGGTTTCGCCAAACGCTATCCCAAGGAACTCTCGGGTGGGCAGCAGCAGCGCGTGGCGCTGGCCCGAGCACTCGTCTTCGAGCCCTCGCTGCTTCTCCTCGACGAGCCGCTCGGCGCGCTCGACAAGAACCTGCGCGAGCAGATGCAGATCGAGATCAAGCGCATCCAGCGCGCGCTGGGCGTGACGACCATCTTCGTCACCCACGATCAGACAGAAGCCATGTCCATGTCCGATCGGATCGTCGTGTTCGAGAAGGGCGAAATCCAGCAGGTGGCAAGCCCGCTGGAAATCTATCACAAACCCCGCACCAAGTTCGTCGCGGGCTTCATCGGCGAAAGCAACCTTATTCCCGCAAAGGTGGTCAATCCCGCCGGAAAAGCGGACAACGAAGCCCTCGGCGCCTGTGAGTTCACGCCGGGTGAGCCGGTGTCGGAGGGGCAGGACGTGACGCTGCTCATCCGTCCCGAGCACATCCGGCTTTCCCGCAAGCCCATCGAGGGCCGCAAGAACGTCACGATGCATGTGGAGACGATCGTCAACTATGGCGACAATGCACTGGTGATCGGCCGGGTCGGGAACCTTCCGATGCGCGTCCGCGTGCTGGGCGCTGATGTCGTCATCATCAAGGAAGGCGAGGAATGCTGCATCAGCTGGCTGCCGGACGCGGTCTTCGTAATTGGCCGCTGAGAACGAAGCAAGGGGGCGACAATGACGATCGAAGCTGAGCACGCGGCGGATCTCATCAAACATTTTGGGATCGGGTCGCGCGCGAGCATAGCAACGGTTCTCAACGGGACGGGCTACTTCGCCGTCACGCCGGAAGCGCCCTATGACAGTCGCCTTTCAACAGCCGACCAGACTCGGCAGCTGCTGTGCAAGGCCGAAGCCCGCCTTGCACGAATCGGCAGTGGGAAAGACCGGCTTGCCTTCGTTGCGATCATCCTGGTCGACATGAAGGATTACCAGGCGGTGAACGCAGTCTGGGACGAGTGGGTGAAGGATATCGTGCCTCCTGCCCGGGTCTGCCTTGAGGCCCGGCTCGCTAGTCCGGACCTCAAAGTCGAGATGATCATGGTTTCTGCGGTGCCGTAGATCGCAGCCCTTCTTCGGCATCTGTGGATGCCGAACGCCCAGGTGGACGCCTCCTGCGCCCGCCCAACAAGAACGACGATGCTGAACGAAGAACATTTCCAGAGAAAGGAACCCGAAATGAGCACCGACAAGTTGCGCAGCCGCATTTCAAGACGCCTCTTCCTAGGCGGCAGCGCCGTGGGCGCCCTGGCGCTCGGCACGCCCTATGTGAATAGAGGATACGCCCAGGATAAATTTCTGTACGTGAACACTTGGGGCGGAGTTTGGGAGCAAGCCGTCCGCAAGTACATCTTTGATCCGTTCACGGCGGAAACGGGCGTTCAGATTCGCACTGTTTCTCCCGTTTCGTTCGCCAAACTTGCAGCGCAGGTCCGCACAGGCACCTATGAGTTCGATGTCACCACGCTTGGCGCCGGCGAGTTGATTCGTGCCAACAATGCCAACTTGGTCGCTCCCGCCGAAGGCTCGCCGCTCGACCCCACGAGGCTATGGGACGGTGCAGTATTCATGAACGGCGTTGGCTTCGACTGCTTCTCGACCGTGATCGCCTACCGCAAGGACAAGTTCCCAAATGGCGGTCCACAGAACTGGGCGGAATTCTGGGACGTTGAGAAGTTCCCCGGCAGCCGCAGCCTGCAGCGCTACGCCGCCCGCGTCCTTCCGATTGCGCTGCTCGCGGACGGCGTTCCGGTTGATCAGCTCTATCCTCTCGACATTGATCGCGCGTTCAAGTCGCTCGACCGAATCAAGCCACATATCCGGGTCTGGTGGACGGCAGGCGCCCAGTCGCAGCAGATTCTACGCGACCGGGAGGTCGACCTGATCGGCATTTGGCAGGGGCGCTGCTTCGAGCTCATCCAGCAGAACGTGCCGGTTGCGATGACCTGGAATCAGGCAGAGATCGACAAGGGCTACTGGGTGGTCGCCAAGGGAACGCCGCGCGCCGAACTTGCTTGGCAGTTCATTCAAAGCGCCTCCTTACCTGAGAGGCAGGCGGGCTTTGCAAAAGCGGCTCTGTCGAGCCCCCTCAATCCTAAGGCGTTCGACTTCATCGAGCCGGAAGCCGCCCAGTACATGCCGACGGCGCCGCAGAACTACTCGAAGACATTCGAGCAGGACATCGGCAATTTCGGCGCCGACATCGAGGAGACCACCCGTCGCTTCGAAGATTGGCTCACAGCTTGATCGAGATAGGCGTTGCAATAGCGGGGCGATGAACTGATGCAGGCCACCGAGTACGATTTCATCATCGTTGGGGCGGGCTCGGCAGGCTGTGTCCTGGCGAACAGGCTCAGTGCAGACGGGGTAACCCGCGTGCTGCTGCTGGAAGCCGGAGGCAGGGATTTTGATCCTTGGCTCCACATTCCGGCCGGCTATTACCGCAACGCCTATAACCCACGATACAACTGGAGCTACCAGACGGAGCCGGTCGCAGCACTGCATGATCGCCGACTTCCCTGGCCGCGCGGCAAGGTCTTGGGCGGCTCCAGCGCCATCAATGGCCTCATCTATATCCGCGGACACCGCCGGGATTTCGACGAATGGGCGCAGCTTGGCAATCGTGGCTGGAGCTATGATGACGTGCTGCCTTACTTCCGCCGGGCAGAAAACCAGGAGCGTGGGGAAAGCGAGTATCACGGTGTCGGCGGCCCGCTCGAAGTCGCCGACATCCGCATGAAGCATCCGCTCTACGATGCCTTCATTGCGACCGCCGTTGGGGCCGGCTATCCCCGCAATGACGACTTCAACGGGGCCGATCAGGAAGGCGCAGGCGCCTATCAGATGACGGTGGGACGCTGGCGCCGCTCGAGCTCCGCCATTGCCTACCTGCACCCGGCTCGCAAACGCGGCAATCTGAAGATCGAGACGGGATCCCTCGCCCGCCGCGTCCTATTCCGGGGGCGGGAAGCCGTAGGCGTCGAATATGAGAGGACCGGCCAAATCGTCACCGCGACGGCACGCAAGGAAGTTGTTCTTTCCGGCGGCTCGATCAACACGCCGCACTTGCTCCAGCTTTCGGGCGTAGGGCCCGCCGAGCTTCTCAAGAAGTTCGACATCCCGATCGTTCAAGACCTGCCTGGCGTCGGCCAAAATCTACAGGATCATCTGAGTTCCCGCGTGGTCTATCGCTGCCCCCCGGGCACGATAACAGTCAATGAGATTTACCACAGCTGGCCGCGCCGCCTCATGGAAGGCATCCGCTACACCTTCCAAAGACGTGGGCTCCTCATGATGGCGGGTGGCCCCGTTGGCCTTTTTGCGCGCACGCGCCCGGGCCTTGCCGCTCCTGACGTGCAGTACCACTTCCTCGCATGGAGCCTCGACCGCCCGGGTGGCCCCATGCACTCCTTCCCAGGATGCACGATAAGCTGCGTGCCATGCCGCCCGGAAAGCCGCGGCTGGCTGAGAATCACCTCACCCGACCCGCACGTGCCCCCGTCTATCCAGCCTAACTATCTTGCTACCGAATCCGATCGTGACTGCATGGTGGAAGGCCTGAAGCTTGCCGAGCGGCTCTTCAACGCCGCGCCCTTGAAGTCCATGTTACAGGAGCGGGTCTTGCCGCAGACGCTGCCGCAGACGCGTGAGGAATGGCTCGACTATATCGCTGACAACTCAGGTACCGGAGCGCACCCGGTATCGACCTGCAGGATGGGACAGGATCCCATGTCCGTTGTGGATTCGGAGCTGCGGGTTCGCGGCCTCCACGGATTGAGGGTGGTCGACGCATCCATCATGCCGACGATCGTTTCCGGCAACACGAACGCAGCCGCCATCATGATCGGTGAAAAGGGTGCGGATCTGATCCTGGGTAAGAGCCTGAGCAAATGAAGCTGTCACCTTCTCTCGTTGAAAACGCCCGCAAGTTCTATATCGGTGGCTCGTGGGTCGACTCGGAGGGCAGTGAAAGCTGTCCGGTATTCAATCCCGCAACGGAAGAGGCCATTGCCACGCTGGCGCTGGGCACGCCAGCGGATGTGGGCCGCGCCGTGTCCGCCGCGCGCGCTGCTTTCGATAGCTTTTCGACTTCGACACCCCAGGAGCGGCAGGAACTCCTCGGACGCGTTCTCAAAGCACTGCGCGCGCGGCGCGAAGAACTAGCCCACGTCCTGTCCATGGAAATGGGAGCGCCCTTGTGGCGAGCGCTCAACTATCAGACGGGTACTGCACTCGCGCATGTCGAGGAAGCCATTCGGGTTCTGGATAACTACCAGTTCGAGAGTAGGCGCGGGAGAACGCTGATCCTTCGCGAGCCGATCGGCGTCTGCGCACTCATCACGCCTTGGAATGCGCCCATTATGCAAATCGTCGCCAAGGTCGCGCCCGCTCTGGCGACCGGCTGCAGCATGGTCCTGAAGCCCAGCGAAGAGTCGCCCCTGAGCGCCGTTCTCTTCGCGGAGGTGCTACACGAGGCAGGCGTGCCGCCGGGCGTGTTCAACCTCGTCCAAGGCCGAGGCCCCACCGTGGGGGGAGCCATGTCGCGCCATCCGCAGGTAGACATGGTCTCGTTCACCGGCTCCACCCGCGCTGGCATCGAAGTAGCCCGCGCAGCCGCCGATACGGTCAAGCGCGTTCATCAGGAACTGGGTGGAAAGTCTGCCAATATCCTTCTCGACGACGTCGACCTGGAAGAGGCGGTCAACAAGGGAGTGTTGAACTGCTACGGCAACAGCGGCCAGTCCTGCATTGCGCCGGATCGCATGCTGATTTCGGCCCGCCACTATGATCGTGCTGTGGAAATCGCTGCGCGGACCGCCGACAATATCGTAGTTGGAGATCCGTTAGACCCTGATACAAATCTCGGACCGCTGATCAATCAGGCGCAGTTCGACAAGGTGCAGCGGCTGATCCAGCAGGGCATTGAGGAAGGCGCCCGGCTGGTTGCAGGAGGCCTTGGACGGCCTTCTTCCTGTACTCGCGGTTACTTCGTTCGCCCGACAGTGTTCGCTGAGGTGTCCCCACGATTCACCATTGCCCGCGAGGAGATTTTCGGGCCAGTCATCTCGCTGATTCGCTATAACACCGAGGAGGAGGCGATTCGCATCGCCAACGATACGGTTTATGGCCTGGCAGGCTATGTGCAATCGGGAGATCCGGCACGCGCGGAAGGGATCGCGAGAAAGCTGCGTGCTGGGTATATTTACACAAATCATAGTCCGCCGGACTACTCAGCACCTTTTGGTGGATACAAGCAATCGGGTAATGGCCGGGAATATGGCGAATGGGCGTTCGAGGCGTTCCTAGAGCTGAAGACGATCGTCGGAACCAAGTGACTACATTCTCGATGCTCCCTGGCGCCCGCCAGATCTCACGCTGATTGACGCTCGCAGCGCACCCGGGCAAGTCGGGGACCTGAAACCACCGACGCTTAATGCTTGGGCGAGCTGTTGGACAGGCCACAGGTTTGCAGCCGGTTACATTTCACGAGGTCAGAATATGGATTGATAAATCCGCACGACGTCCTCGTTACTCATATCACGGGGATTGTTGGCCAGGAGCCTTTGAATGCCGACAGTGATCTCCCTAGCCCATGCCGGAATGTCCGCTTCTGACGCTCCCATTTGGCTCAAACGGGTCTCCAATTCCACCGAAGCAACCAGTGGTCGAACTCTGCTACAGTATCCTCAGTAGCGTCGTGGTCATTGTCGAAGCTGCGGCCAGGGAGCAGGTGGGCGGTGAGCTCCGCATAAGCCTCTTGGTATCCAGCAGGTTGAAGCGGAAATTGGGCTATTACCGACGCATTGCTGTGCTCATGAGACACGTGGAAACGTGCCTCCAAAGGTTAGATAGGGCATGAACGGCGGCGACCGAAGTGTCGGCAACCACTCGGCGGGTGTTGCCGCATAAAAGCTGCAATGTCTTTAGCGCAAATGCAATCGCAACGACGTTCTAGCGGATGCGGCTTGTATTGGCCTCACCAGCATAGTCCATGGTGTCAAGGCGCGCAGCAGCCGTCACACGCGACGGTATGCCCAATGTCAGCCCCGCATCGAGCCGCGCGCTATCGAGCAGGAGCTGTGGGGAATAGATCGCCTTCTTCTCGTTGGCCTCGTCGGTGACGACGGAAGCCGAAGTTACCTTGGATCCGGTGTCCGCCGTCGTCAGAGCCTGGATCGGCGGAAGACGGCGGCCGCGCGCAATTGCGTTCCCAGACAGCTCCTCAATGGCCTGAATGAGGCAGGCCAGCAGGGCTACGAGCTTGGCGGTATCGGGAGCTGCCGCCAGCTAGTTATTTTACAGTGCCGTCTGCCTGACAGTCGCGGGCTGCATCCACTGTCCGCCCCTTGGAGCCACCCTTAGAGGTGCCCACGGCCCATGAACATAGAGGTCAGGCCCACATTCAGAGACCTAATTGAGTGTTAGAAATTAGTTGACTGAAATAAATATCAGAGAGAAAGTTTGGACATGGGTCCCAATGCCTCTGAACGCCAGAGGTGCTTTTAAATATTCGCCTGAGCCCTGACCTGGGCTCAAGGACGGATGAGAATGAGGACGTGGAGGAAGAAATGAACGATAAGCCGATGAACAGCCCATACTCGCGCCGTCAGCTTCTTGGAGGCGGAGTGAAGCTTGCCGGGTTAGCTTTCGCCGCGAGTGTTCTGTCACCGAAGATGCTGTCCAAGGCTTATGCCAACGAGACGCTGACGGTTTTGATCTCACAGCCTCAGGTCGGCGCCGCCGAGCTGATGGCAAAGGCGTTCAAGGAGGCGACCGGCGTCAACCTGCAGATCGTTCCCGTTCCCCTCGACCAGGTCCAGCAGCAGCTCACTCTCGATAAGCAGTCTGGAGCGCATCGCTTCGATGCATTTGATTTCTGGTACATCTCCAAGGGCGCGCTGGTTGAAGACAAGATCTTGATGGATCTGACCGACCACATCGCCCGCGACCAGAAAGTGATTCAGCCGGATGATTTCATTCCGGCGATCTACGATCCCTATAGCCTCTACAATGGTCGCCGCTACAGCCTTCCTTTCGACGGTGATACGCATGCGCTCTTCTACAACACCGAAATTCTTGAGCGAAACGGCGTCAAACCACCTACAACGTGGGACGAGGTTGTTCAGGCGGCAATCAAAATCACTGAGGCGGAGAATTCCAAAGGCATCTATGGCATCGCCCTCATGGGCGTGCGGGTGCCCTTGATGAACATTTCCGTGTTCGCCAACCGTCTGGCGAACTACGGCGGCGAATTCCTGGACAAAGACGGCAAGCCGGCGCTGAATAGCGAGGCCGCGATTGCTGCCGCCAAGAACCTCGTTGCAACCATTCCAGGCGCCGTTCCTACGCCTGTCGAAACCGGCTTTGAGGAGGCCCTGACGGCATTCGTCGGCGGCCGCGCCGCCATGACCGAGGGATGGATAGACCTCGGTGTTTATGCCGAGGACAAGTCGAAGTCGCGCATCGCTGGAAAGTGGGATGTAGTGCCGCTGCCGGTGGGAGGTGGAGTCACGAAAAGCCGCGCGCCACTCAACGCGGGCTGGGCGCTCGGCGTCGCCGATTATTCCACCAAAAAGGAACTGGCCTGGGAACTCATCAAGTTCGGCAGCACGGCGCAGATGGGTGAAAAGTACATTACCACCACGGGAACAGGCGTCGATCCATTCCGAATCTCCAATATGAACAGCGAGAACTACAAGAGCTTCAACCCCAAGGCGCAGCGGGCTGCAGCCTCATCGCTCAACGGCGCGGTCGCTTGGCCCACCGTCCCGCAGACTCCACGTCTCCTCGAAGCTCTGTCGGATCAGCTTGCCGCCATGATGGCGGGAAACAAATCTCCAGCCGACGCCATGGAGCAGGCGCAACGTGCTTGGACGAGATTGCTGCGCTGACACGTGAGAGAGCGGCTTGCAATTTGGAGCGAGCCGCTCTCTGCTTATGAGGCCATGCAGGTGATTGTGTCATAGGGCGGATCTCCTGCATGCGGATGTTCAGGAAAACCGCAACTGATGACCTCTGCTCTTATAATCGGCCAGCGCAGGCAGCTTGCCGCAACGGTGATGTTGGCGCCGCTTGTGCTTGGTCTGACCGTATTTGCTGTCTATCCTTTAGTCTATCTGATTGGCTTAGCCTTCACCCGTTCGGAACTCGGACGGCAGTTTCAGGAATATGTGGGGTGGGAGAACTTCGACTGGGCCCTCACCGGAACGATCTTTCCGACATCCCTATGGAATACCGTCATCTTCGCCTTCGTAGTGTCAGGCGCTCAGCTCGTTCTTGGGCTCGCGATCGCGTATCTGCTCTATCGCTACGCCCGAACGGGCCGCATCATTCGTACACTCATCCTGCTTCCCATGATGACCCCACCCGTGATGGTAGGCGTCGCCTGGAAACTTATTCTCAATCCCAGCGGCGGATGGCTCAACGGAGTCCTGCTGCGCTCGGGTCTAATTGAGCGGCCGGTCTCTTTTCTGGGGGACGCTCAACTGGCGTTCCCGTCCATCATGCTGGCCGACACATGGCAGTGGACACCGCTCGTGGTGATCCTGTGTTTTGCGGCGCTGCAATCGCTCCCGAAGGATGTCTTCGAGGCCGCGGCCATCGACGGCGCCTATGATGGTGCGATCTTTTGGCGGCTTACTCTCCCGATGATTGCTCCATCTTTGGTAGCGATCTTCCTCATGCGCCTGGTCATGGCGTTCAAGACCTTCGACCTCGTTTACATCCTCACCTTCGGGGGGCCCGGCAACGCGACGAGCATCGCGTCATTCGAGATCTGGAAGACCGCGCTGCGGGAGTTCGACGTGGGACTTGCGGCCGCTCAGACGCTGCTCCTGGCGATCACCGTTTCCATTGTGACGCTTCCGGTGGTCATAATTTTCAATTGGGTTGAGCGGCGTACATGAAGAACCAGGATATGCCCAACGGCTTTCGGTGGGGGACGCTCGTCGGCTGGGCTCTGCTTTTGGTGGCCATCATTTTCTTCATCCTCCCCGTCGTGTATCTTTCCGCAACCGTATTCAAGTCGCCCGGCGACGTCCTGCAGGGGCGCCTCCTGCCAATGGAGCCCACTCTCGAGAATCTGCCTGCTGTCCTGGACAGATCTCCCCTGCTGGCGTTCATGCGAAATTCCGTCATCGCGTCGTTCGGCAGCGGCTTGATCACCATGCTCATCACCGTTCCGGCAACCTACGCGATGGTCAAGCTGCGGGTCGCCACGAGCGTGCTGCCGAACTTCACGCTCTCGACCTACCTTGCGCCGCCCGTCGTCGCCCTAATCCCTTTGTTCTTCCTGCTCCAAAACGTCGGGCTGATGGACAACGTGTTTGGCCTTGCGGTGGTCTACGGCTTGATGAACACACCGGTCGCCTTCTGGCTGCTTCGAAACTTCGTCCGGGAGATTCCCAATGACATCGATGAGGCGGCCTGGGTCGATGGTGCGGGGTACTGGTGGACGCTGCTGCGGATCGTCCTGCCACTGCTGATGCCCGGGATCGTGGCCACGAGCCTGGTCTGCATCATCTTGGCCTACAACGAATTTCTTTTTGCGTCGGCGATGACGTTCGGAAACGACAGCCGCACGGTGACTGTCGGCATCTCGCTGTTTCAGGGCGAGCGGCTCGTCAATTTCGGCCAGATGGCCGCCGCCTCCCTGGTCGGCATGGTCCCGGTGTATTTCATCGCTTTCCTTTTCCAGCGATGGCTGATCGGCGGCCTCATGCACGGCAGCGTCAAGTAGGGATCCTTTCATGGCTCGCATAGAAATTTCGCAGCTTGGCAAATCCTACGGCCACGTTCCAATTGTACACGACATCTCCTTGTCGATCAGCGACGGTGAGTTCGTGGTTCTCGTTGGCCCATCCGGATGCGGAAAGTCCACGTTGCTGCGCACGATCGCGGGACTGGAAACGATCACATCGGGAACGATCTCCTTCAATGGAAAGCCGGTCAACCGCCTGCCCCCGCAGGAGCGGAACATCGCCATGGTATTCCAGAATTACGCGCTCTACCCCCATCTTACCGTTTATGACAATCTGGCCTTCGGCCTCAAGCTCAAGAAGCTGCCGAAAGCGGAAATCGCGACGCGTATCCAAGAGGCCGCGAGGATGCTCTCATTGGAGCCTTATCTGTCCCGGCGCCCGCGCGAGCTTTCCGGCGGGCAGCGCCAGCGTGTTGCTATGGGGCGGGCGATGGTCCGTAAGGCCAATGCCTTCCTATTCGACGAGCCCCTGTCGAACCTTGATGCGCAGCTTCGTGTTCAGATGCGCGTTGAGATCAGGCGCCTGCAGCAGGCGCTTGCTGCGACCGCAATCTACGTGACGCATGATCAAATTGAGGCCATGACCATGGGTGATCGCATCGTCGTCATGAACAAGGGTAGGATCGAGCAGGTCGGTACCCCTGCAGAGCTCTACGAGAGACCAGCCAACCGCTTTGTCGCAAGTTTCATTGGCTCACCGTCGATGAACTTCCTTAACGCTGACGCAAGAGGCTCCAAGGCGAGACTTGCTGACGGAACAGTCGTAACGCTTCCTACGCCTGTGGAGGGACCTGTGACCCTAGGCATCAGACCTGAGCATCTGCAGACGATAGAGGAAGCGGGAGAAGGCGCTGCGGTTTTCGAGGTGCCGATTATACGGCGCTTTGAGTTGGGAGCTCAGACGGAAATATTCTCGGAGTTGGCAGGGACACCCATCCAGGTTCTGCGCAACGGAAACTATGGACGCGGTGAGTCAAGAATGCCAGTCGCTCTGTCGCACCAGCATCTTCATGTATTCGACCGTGAGGGGTGTCGGGTCGGCAGATGAGTAAAGACCCGCTCAGGTCGAAAAGACTACGCCACATCTGAAGCGCGGATCAAAAGCAATGAGGAGGCGGAGTGTCAGGTCGCCTTCGCCTGCGGCCACAGCCTCTGTGGGTATGCTGTTGGCGGTCCTCAAATCCCTTCGACGAACCGCGCCTCTGCCAAGCAGGCAGGGACTGACGCACATGCGAGCACGAACTTGAAGTCGCCTGGATGAGTCCGGTTCAAATCCATTGGTGCTGATTAATAGATTGATCGCAATATTGGCGCGATCCGTACCCCTCTGCAATCGTGAGTAATCTTCGTGTCTCAGTCGGTGATATGACGGACCCGAGTTGCGCAATACCGAGACGCGACCATCCCGATTTGCGACGAGACGGCTGCGCTTTTTCCATACTGGTTGTCCACGGCAGCATTTCAGCGAGCGACGCTGCATGCCGATCAACCTGGGCGCAGAATTTACGGTTGACCTTATGGAAGTCTCGTTATTAATATCACAGTTGAGATAACTATCAGGAAGTCGCACAAGAGTTCTCCAAGGCTTAAGCGGCTCCAGCAAGAATGCGGCAGTAAATGCCTGCAGTGCAGCCTTACGGCCAACTCTGAGAAAAGGAGAACTGATCCAAAGCGTACAGATCAAATCTCGCGGTGTGATGGCACCATAGAACTTGGCCATCACAGACCAGTACAAAAGAATTTTGGGAGGAAAATTATGAAGAAGCTAGTCAATCTGGCAGCAATGCTGATGCTCTGCATCACGGCCACTACAATGACCTCGCCTGCTTCCGCGCAGGCAAAGTCAAAGGAACTCAAAAAAGAATATCGTTTTGTTATGATCCCGATCTTGGCGCAGGCCTGGTTCGACATCGTTCATAACGCTGCCGCCAAGACGGCCGAGGATCTTGGTGCACAGATTGGAACGAAAATTACCATCGACTATCAGGCCCCGGCTCAGGCGGATCTTGTTGAGCAGAATAGCCTTCTCGAGAGGGCAATCGCCACGAACCCGGACGGCATCGCTATCGACGCCATCGATGTGCAAGCCAGCATGCCGATCCTGAAGGAGGCTCAAAAGCGTGGCATTCCTCTCGTTCTTTTCGTTTCGACGGCTCCTGAGGGTTCACAGATCACCTACATCTCCAACGATTTCTATGACCAGGGCCGCATCGTCGGCGAGGAGCTGCTGAAGAGGATCAACAACAAGGGCAAGATCGCTATTTTGCATGGCGTTCCCACTAACTCCGCACACGCTGACCGTTACAGGGCGCTCAATGATCTGCTCAAGAACTATCCGGATGTGAAGGTCGTCGAGACCGCCTTCGACTATGACGACGTCCAGAAGGCACAGACGGAAGCATCCCGGATCCTCGCCGCGCATCCTGACCTCGATGGCTTCGCGGTCGTGGATGCTGCTGGTCCGGTGGGCGTGGGACTTGCTCTCAGGGAGGCGAACAGGGTTGGAAAGGTGAAGTTCGTCGGCATTGACGACGTTCCCCAGCTGCAGGAATTGATGCGCGCCGGCGTGCTCGATCTCTCGATTGCCACCCGTCCGCGCATGATCGGCCAATGGTCCACCGTTGCTCTCATGATGCAGAACATGGGCATCCAAACGCCTTCTTGGCTCAACACCGGCATCGGGTACCTGACTCCGGACATGGTGAAGAACGGAAACATCGACGGCTTCTGATGTCGCCATTGAGGGAGGCGCGACCATCGCCTCCCTCCTTCGCTCCGTGCTCGTGTGGTTGCATGGCCTCCACGGGCAATGCCCTTACGCTTATGCCCGATCAGAACAAGGACCTCCCTGCATGAATCTGTTGCAAGCAGAAGGGATCACCAAGCGCTTCCCTGGCGTTGTTGCTCTAGACAAGGTCAGTCTCACCGTTCGGAGCGGAGAGGTTCACTGCATCGTCGGAGAGAACGGTGCGGGAAAAAGCACCCTAGTCAAGGTTTTAACGGGCATCTACCGCGCCGACGAGGGCAGGCTTCTCATTGAAGGCAAGGAAACGAACGGTCACGCTAGCAAGGCCATTGCTCTCGTGCCCCAGGAACTAAACCTGTTTGACAACCTGACCGTTGCGGAGAACATATTTCTCCCCTTCGATCATGCGGATTCCAAATCGCTGCTGTTCAACCGCAAGGAGTGCGAGAAGAACGCCCGCGCACATATAGATGAACTCCAGATGGAGGTCTCACCGGGAGATCTCGTCAAGAACATATCGGTTGCCGAGCGCCAGCTTCTCCAAGTCGCGAGGGCGCTAGCCAACAAGTCATTCAAGGTACTCATCCTCGACGAGCCAACAGCTTCGCTCACCAAACGGGAGATTGACCGGCTGTTCGGGGTGATCGCGGCCCTGAAAGCTCAAGGGAAGTCCATCATCTTCATCACACACCGTCTCGACGAGGTGATGCACCTCCAGGATGCCGTCACGGTGCTACGCAACGGCATGGTAGTCGGCAATTCGGAGAACGCAGACGTCAGTGAGGATTGGATCGTCAAGCAGATGTCCGGCAAGGACATCGATCTCAGCACCGTGTACAGGCCGAGGAGGCCGGCTGGAAACGAGATCCTCAGCGTCCAGGATCTCACCGGCGAGCGATTCGAGAAGGTCTCCTTCTCGCTAAGGGAGGGCGAGATCCTGGGCGTTGCGGGTCTAGTGGGCGCAGGGCGGTCTGAAATCATGCAGACCATTTTCGGCTATCTCCCAAGGCGAGGCGGTCAAGTGCTCTACCAGGGGCAGCCCTGGAGGTTCGGAGATCCCAGCTATTCGATTGGAAAAGGCGTGATCTACCTTTCCGAGGAGCGCAAGACCCATGGGATTTTCCCTAACCTGAGTATCCGTCAGAATGTCGGTGTCGGCCTCCTGAAGAAGCTGTCTAAAGCGGGAATGCTCGATGAATCGAGCGAGCGAGAGACGACGCAGCGTGTCATCAGAAGCTACAATGTGAAAGCGCCTTCGAGCGAGACCAAGATCGTTAACCTCAGCGGAGGAAATCAGCAAAAGGTTCTCATCGGGCGAAGCTTGGAAGCCGCCCCTCGTGTGCTGTTTCTCGATGAGCCGACCCGAGGCATCGATGTCAACGCAAAGGATGAGATCTATGCCCTGATGCGCGCAATTGCCGAAGAGAAGCGCATGGGAATCGTGCTCATCTCATCCGAGCTGGAAGAGCTGCTGAAGTGCAGCAACCGGGTCATCACGATCTACAACGGTAGGGTTCGAAGCGAGCTCAATGAGGGCGAGCTTTCAATGGAAGCTATCCTGAGTTCGGTGATTGGCGCCACACAGACATCGGCAGCTTGAAGAGCAACTAGAAGTTTCTACCCAGAGGAGGAATAGCCACCGTGACCGACACCTCGATTCGCAAGAGCTTCGTAGGCCCGAAGGCAGGGGCAAAATTCGGAGGGCTAAGGATCAGGGGACGGAGCCAGCTCTCGGGCGTCGTCGGCGCCCTGCTTCTGATCGTCGGTGCAGCTGCGCTCATCTCCCCGAACTTCCTCACCGCATACAACCTCACCATCATGTCGCGAGAGCTCGCCTTTATCGGCATTGTCGCGACCGCGCAGGGGCTTCTTCTGCTGCTGGGAGACATCGATGTCTCCATCGGAGCGATAGCAGGACTTGCCGGCATCATATGCGCCAAGCTCATTGTGGACTTTGGGTTCAATCCGGCTGTCGCCATATGGGCGGGCCTAGCAGCCGGTGCGGCCGCCGGCGCTCTCAACGGCCTGATCATCACGTCTTTTAACTTGAATTCACTGGTGGTGACCATCGGAACACTCAGCGTATTCTCTGGCCTAAACCTGCTGATCACCAAGGGCCGAACCATCGTCGGACTGCCCGAGAGCGTCACTTTCCTTGGCACCGGAACGCTGTTTGAGGTCCCCATTCCCGTATACATTATGCTCGGGATTTTCGCCGTCATCCTATTCCTGACGACGAAAACAGTTTACGGCCGGCAGCTTTATGCCGTCGGCAACAGCCGCGAGGCGGCGAAGATCATCGGCATTAAGGAGCAGAAGATCCGCGTGACCGCCTACGCGGCGGCCGGCACCCTGGCAGGATTGGCTGGGATGCTGATGTGCTTCAGGCTTCTGTCAGCCCAGACCGCAATTGGCCAGTCATGGCTCCTGCCGTCAATCGCCGCCCCTGTAATTGGTGGAATTGCGACCACCGGAGGCATCGGCAGCATCTGGGGCGCGCTCGTCGGATCCGCCATCATGGTGGTCATTGGCAACATCATCGTTCTAGGTGGCGTCAACGTCTATTTGCAGCAGATCGTTACAGGCCTGATCGTCGTGGCAGCGGTCGCCATGGACGCAGCAATGCGCCGTTTAGGACAAAGATGAGGGACAAAGCCGGAGATTGGGACCCGCGCATCACGGGATCTCAGGCTCCTGCCAAAGAGGCAACGGATGGCAGACAGTGGTCACTGGTATAGCCCGCGCTCTGTCAGTCAACCCCGCGCGTAAGAAAAGCCAACCAACTCACCAACATCGGAAAAAAGGGAGAAACGGATGTCCGGTCCAGCCAAGATATCGCAAGTCGGTCTCGTCGTGAGAGACCTCGAGAAGACGATGAAGATGTACCACGAACTCCTCGGATGGGGACCGTGGAACGTGTACGAGCATGTCTCACCGAGACTGCATGACACTCACCTGCGCGGAGAGCCTGCAAAGTACTCGATGCTGTGCGCCGAGACGATGGTCGACGGAGTTTGCTTCGAATTGATCCAGCCTCTGGATGGTCCGAACATTTACAGCGAATGGCTGGAAGAGCACGGCGAGGGCTTTCACCATCTTGCAGTCATGAAGCATTCTGTGGAGGAATCTGACGCCTTCAAGAAAATGATGGTCGACAATAAGGCCGACATCATCATGGGCGGGCGTATCGGGGAAACGATCGAATTCTACTACATCGACACCCAGCCGATGCTGAAGATCATCATCGAATCCGGCACTGGGCATGCAATCGATCTGAAGCCGACTCGGGTATATCCTGAACCCGCGGCAGGATGACTTCAACCTCACGGCAGCATCCAATGGATACTAATGACTTCGGAGCCGATCGCTCGGCTCCGAAGTCATAGAATCCGCTTCGAGGGACAGGGAGCGGAACCAAAAAGGATGAGAGCGCTACCCTTGATCGGCAGCGCTCCCATCGTTCTCATGCACCACTGTTATGTACCAATCGGCGCCAGAGCCATTAACGCCCTGGCCTCCGTGGGGGCTATGCGGCTTTCACACTCTTGTCCTTTTGCAGCTTGGCCTGCTCCAGCGACCAGTACTCCATATCAAATAGATCCTGCTCACTGATTGGTGTGAAACGTCCGTAGGCTTCAGCCGCTAGAACGATCCGCGCCGTCTGCTCGGCAAGATCACCCGCAATCGCAGCCGCCTTACTGTTGCTTCCCAATCCGAACAGGCCGACACCGGGAACGATCACAACACGCGGAAGAGGATCGAGTATAACCTTGGGCTCGGTGGCATTCTTCGCGTTCCGCTCGAAATAACCCGTATAACGCTGCGCATACTCTTCCAAGGCACGCACCAGCTCCGTTCGGCTTGCATCTGCCGGAGCAATCAGCGGGAACGGCTTGATGCGGATGACGTGGTCCGGAGTCACCGTACCGCGGCTGGTTATTTCCTCAAGGTTCTCCAACATGGAATAAGTCAGGATCGAAGGTGTCGAGCGGTAATCTAGAGCAACCTTTTCTGCGAACAGCCCGCCTATATCGGCAAGTGCTCCCCGCAGAGCATCTTTGAACCTGATGGCCGCGCTCTCCGGCGGCCTCGATGTTTCCGGGCCTGGAACAACGATCCTATGATCTGCCAGATGCCGCTCACACAGTGTTGTGAACTCGATCATTCGCTCATAGGCGGTGCGGGCATCCTCCCCTACGGTGAATATTCCATGGTTGACCAGGAACAGACCCTCGGTTTGCGGCGGCGCGGCGGCAAACACCTTGTCTCCGGCGATCGAGAGATCGAATCCCGGCATTACATAAGGCACAATGGCCAGCCGGCCCTCGAATATGGATCGCGCAATTTCTGCGGCGTTGGGCTGGTTTGCGAGCACAAGCGAAGCGGTGGCATGGGTATGGTCAACGAATTTCGCCGGCAGGAAGGCGTGAAGAAGGGCCTCGACGGACGGGGTCGGTGCGCTCTGATCAAGAAGGTTGGCGCGCAGGAAACGCACCATCTCCCGATCGTCCATGCGGTCAACATGGCGCTTCTCGAGCAGTGGCTCGAGTCGCACGGCAGGTAAGCCAGGCGCCTGGATCGTTCCAAGATCCCAGCCGCTCCCCTTGATGAACATGACCGGGATGTCCTGGTCCCCATCCTGCAGGGCGGATTTTGCTGAGGTGTTGCCTCCACCGTGCAAAACCAGATCTGGATCTGAGCCGATCAGCCTGGATGTATAGACACGGAGTGCCAGATCCCGCTCCGCTCCCTCCAGGTTATGCGTCAGCCTTTGCGCCTCTTGGTCACTCCATAGACTCTTCACTTCGCACCTCCTCGCCTGATTGCGCCCGCCGGTTTCCACATGGGCTGCGTGACGCCAGCGTCGGCTAGCATGACCATGGCGTCGTTGATCGCATGCCAGCGAGCATGGAAGTTTTTATAGGCCTCGTGACGCGCCGCATCCGGCTCGACAACACGCTCGATGGGAGAAAGCATTGCGCGGGCTTCGTCGAGATTGGCGAATAGACCGCCGCCTACAGCCGCGAGCATGGCGCAACCTAGGGCCGTCGTCTCGCGGTTTTGCGGAATGCTGACCGGCAGTCCCATCACGTCAGCGATGATTTGCGGCCACAATGATCCCCGCGCTCCGCCCCCGGTGAACTGGATTGCGTCGAAGCGCGTGCCTGTCACCCGCTCCAGTTCTAGCCGGTGACTGTATGATACGTAAGCCGCGCTCTCCATGATCGCGCGCAACGCAGCCGCCTTGCCGTGCCCCTCCGGATCGTTAAAATCGAAGCCCAGAAGCGTCGGGGATGCCTGCACCCAGCTGTCGGACTGCATCACATTGGCCATGACGGCCGTGACGCCGTTTGCACCCGGAGGCACGGACGCTGCAGTATCCATCAGCAGATCGAAAACAGGCACGCCCTTCTCATCCGCGATGCGCTTCTCCAGATCGCAGAACGCATCCCGAAACCAACGCAGGGAAAGACCGGTGAGGAATCCTATGCCTTCCACCATCCATTGACCGGGCCGCGCATGGCACAAAGTGCGCGGTCCCCGCGCCGGATCGATGAAAGGATGATCGAGCAGCACCGTCATTTGCCAGAAGCTGCCGCCGATCAGCGTGCCATCTCCCACTCTGCGCCCAAGTCCAAGAAGACCAAGCTGGGTGTCGCCGCCTCCTGCGATGACCGGAGTGCCTTGCGCAAGGCCCGTCCGTGCTGCCGCCTCCGCGGTGACTTTGCCGATTTGAGAGCCTGACTCCACAACCGGAGGACAGATGGACAGATCTATATCAAGCACGTCAAAGAGCTCTCCCGACCAGGTGCGCTGCCCGATATCGAAGAGTGCGGTTGAGGACCCTGCGCTCGGCTCAGTCCAGAACTCGCCCGTCAGGCGGGTAGCCGCCCAATCGCTGATCAGGCCAATGTGACGTGCGCGGGATAGAATGTCCGGACGATGCGCTGCGATCCACTTCAGTCGCGCGGGCGTGGTGATCGAGACCCAGTCACCGGCGATCTGGAAGACCTTCGCGGCGACTCCGCTCTCGACGAGAGCCTCTGCTTCAGCGGAGGCTCGCGAGTCGATGTTTGGACAGGCCCAGATCTCTTTTCCCTGTCTATCGTAGATGACGATGCCTTCGCGCATGGACGTGGTGGAGACGGCCCTGATCTGGTCAGGCCGCACAGCAGCCCTTGATAGCGCCTCGCTGATAACGGCGTCGATCAGCTTGCCGTTGGCTTCAGTGTCGAAGTCGAATGAACTGGGAACCGCTGGGTCGCTGTGATGCGTCCATTCACGCTGTGCAGCCCCTATCTCATCTCCCTTGGTGTCAAAAATGATAGCTCGGCAGCTACCCGTTCCGGCATCGATCGCCATGACGAGTGCGTTGGTCATAGACTCCTCCCGCTTGAGCTTTTTTTGTCAGTTGCAGGGATTGACGAGCGGCTGGCCAGTCAGGAAACGGGCCAAGTCATCGGCAAGGGTATTGGCCGCGAAGGTACAGACGTACCGGGAGGCACCGGCGATATGCGGGGTAAGGGTGATGTTCGGCAGCGACAGGATTTCGTCCCCCTCGGGTGGCGGCTCGAGATCGAACGTGTCAACCGCAGCTCCACGGAGCTTACCCGATCTGAGGGCAGCAACCATGGCCTTCTGATCGATGAGCGAGCCACGAGCGGTATTGATTAGATAGGCCCCGTCCTTCATGCGTGCGATGCGCGCCTCCGAGATCATGCCGATCGTTTCCTTCGTCACTCGAACATGCAGGGACACGACATCACTTCGCGCGAGCAGCGTATCGAGATCAACCTGCTCGACGCCGTCGATCTGATCCTGAACCGTCAGTTTGACGTAAGGATCACACACCAGTAGGCGGCATCCGAATGGCTTCAGAAGGCGAATGACGCGCTGGCCCACATGGCTATAGCCCAGGATTCCAACGGTCATTTGGGAGAGCTCCTCGCCAGTCCTATCAGCACGATAGAGATCGCCCCTCCATTCGCCACGTGCCAGCGCCACATGACCGGGTGTGATCAGGCGCGTTTGAGAGAGGATTGCACCAATGGTAAACTCGGCAACCGCAGAAGCATTACGGCCAGGCACATTGGCTACCGCTATGCCGCGCTCTCGCGCCGCCTCCATGTCAATGTTCACCGGTCCACCGCGCGACACACCGATAAAGCGCAGGTTCGGCGCTGCTTCGATCACATCCCGAGGAAACGGGCCCAAATGTGTGATTGCGATATCCGCATCCGCCACTAAAGCCTTAACGGTGTCCAGGTCACCGGAATACTCACTGATCGAGGGACCTGCCACGCCGTCGCGCCCGGCAAAGGGCTCGTCCGGCCATTTCGTTTCTATGTGCCGGAAAGAAAGCTCGTCCTCGATTTGCTCCCTTATGGCTTTTTCAAAAAAGGCCACCTTCATGAATTGATCGGCGACGATTGCAATCCTGAGCACCTGATCCTCCCCTGTCGTTATCGTTATAAATAACTATGAGGATTTTTTTATCAAGCGCAAGGCTCGTTATAAAGGGCGTACTTGAGGCTCCACAACGCACACAGATGTAATCTGCATTGCGAGGTACAGGCCCCAGGCTCCACGTGATCCGTCGAGCTGATGCGCCTTCACAGGGAATACTACCCCTCCAACTGATTTGGGCAGGTCCCCCCGTACGTCACCGATGCGAGGAAAGGTTCTTTAATGGGGGAGCGCCGTCGAAATGCTGGCAAAACATTTGCCACCCACCAGAGCAGGCCACTTAACGTTGGTCGCGGAACGCCTATGGCTTGGAAGATCTTGCGCGCCTGGACCCCCGGCCATCAAGCTTCAGTGCAGCATTTGCCACATCAGCTGTAGCCACCAGGCCATTGAGGAAACCAGACCTCAGAGCAGCCAACAGGGCCGCGGATTTCTCGACACCTGAGCAGACCGCATATACGGGCTTCGCGAGCAGGACCTCTCGTCTTACGGAGAGCATCCTGTCAGCCAATCCACCCTCAACCGGACGGCCCTCCTCATCGAACAGATGACCTGCAAGGTCACCTACCACTCCCTGTTTCTTGAGGGCTGCCACTTCGGCGCCGACCACCAGATCATAGCTCTCTAAAAAAGAGTTCGGACCGACATGGCCGATGCCGATGATGAAGAAGCTTGCGTCCTCTGCCTTCTGTAAGGTGCGGCGAACAGCTGCTTGCTTGAGAAATAAATCACGATCTTCACGCGCTTCAACAACCAGTGGAGCAGTCAAGGCAAAGCCCGTTCCACCCGTCTTTTGAACCAGACTGTTTAGCACCTCGAAGGGATTTGCTTCATTCAGCGCCGCAAAGTCACCCGTTACTGAAACAAATGATGTTTTCGGGCGGCGAATTGTCGGGAGGCAGCGTGCCATAGCGGCAATGGTCCGGCCAGACCCGATGCCAATGATGCGTTCATCGGTTGGCTCCAGCATGCCGTGCAGGAAAAGCGCAGCTGCGGACCCGACTAGCCCGAGGCTCTCGTGCATCGAGCCGTCCCTTTCGACCGGCACAATCTTACAACTCTTCAGAGCGAAGCGCTCGATGAGCTTGTCCTCTATATCGATACAATGGCTCGGCACATGATCCACGAAGACCCGTACATAGCCTTTGTCCTGCGCGGCCTGAATGAGACGATGTACACGCATCCGCGATAGGCCGCGGCGGTCAGCGATCTCCGCTTGCGTCAATCCGACGACGAAATGCAACCAAGCGGCCTCTACCTCAATGTCGTCCGAACTGCTCATGCGTAGCTTATTGCTGTGAAGTTGCCCATGTTTAAAGGAGAGGCTCAGCATCATCAACAACAAAGAGTTGTAGGGCTGTTCGACCGGTTGGGCTGGTCTGATACTCTCCTAGTGAATTGATGACTAGCATTTGCGTCGGCACACTTTGCGTGATTCGTTGCGGAGCGGGG
Source organism: Microvirga sp. GCM10011540 (assembly GCF_042650665.1). Lineage (NCBI taxonomy): Bacteria > Pseudomonadati > Pseudomonadota > Alphaproteobacteria > Hyphomicrobiales > Methylobacteriaceae > Microvirga > Microvirga sp. GCM10011540. The sequence continues at coordinate 36,816 of NZ_JBHSBQ010000011.1, forward strand.
GCGCTGTTGATGGAAGTCTGCGGCCGGGCTCCCAATCCGCCAGGACTATACCCCCTGCGCCTTACGCCAGCGAGCCGACCGCGAGAGGAGGCTCAGGGCTGTCCTGCAGCTCCTGGCGATTGCCAATGCCCTGGAGGGCATGACTCGGATCGAAACCGCCCGGCTCGCCGGCATGAGGCGGTAGGCTTTGAGCGGTGCCATCCAGCGCTTCAATACCGAGGGACCTAATGGTCCGCATGGCCGCCCCCGATTCACGTCGCCTGGAGCAGCTCACACTTGGTTAGCAGGCGGCACTGAAAGCCCGCATCCTGCGTGAACCTGAGCCGGAGCGTGACGGGTTGAGCGTCTGGCCCCCAGTTGATCTGTGTGACTATGTCGATCAATTGATCAGCAGGTTGCCTTGGCAGTATGCCGGGGTTTTTGTTGTCCGTCAGTTGAACGCATAGGACCGCTATTGCGTTTTGGCCAATTCCCGCGTGGGCTCGAATAGTTCGGCCGCCGTTGCCAATCCGAAAGCGTCGGCAAGGATGCGGATCACCGCGGCATTGTCGATCAGGTCGAAGCATTCCGCCGCAAGGTCTTCGGCCATCTGCCGCGTCAGCATCGATCTGATCGCTTCCGCCTGTTCCGGCGACGCCTTATCAATCTTCAGGCGTTCAGGCGAGGACATTCACCTCAACTGCGAGCCTTGTATGACTCAGTGCTTGCTTGGATGAAGCCTCGACTACCATAGGTACTGCAATGGCAGCGACTCGGGAAAGGTAAGATTGCTCATTGGTGGCAGGAGTGGAGGGACTCGAATCCCCAGCCCCCGGTTTTGGAGACCGGTGCTCTAGCCGATTGAGCTACACTCTTTCAGGTCCCGCTCGGAGGCTAGCAAGGGCGGGCCCTATCCCCTGTATGAAGCTTCACTGTCAAGCTAGTGCAGCTACTCACCCGGCTTCGCTGAGCGAACACAGTGACTGCCGAGATCTACGTCCTGCACACTGGCCGAGGGTCGGCACTGCCGGGGTAAGTGGACGTTCGTTTCGCTTAATCTTGGTCGCTTTTTGACCCATAGCAGCCCATCTATGATGGTCGCAATGCCTGCCCAAAATGGAAACGCACTGGTAGTGTGATATCGGTTGTGATTGAGTCTGTGAGCTCTCTCTATGCAGATAACGCGCTTCGAGCTTTATGAACGGGTCTGCGACAGACCGCTCAGCAAAGTCGCGCCGGGGCTTGGAATTTCAGGCACGCAGCTTGCAGCCCTCTGCAAACGATATCAGATTCCCTACCCAGGATCGGGGTACTGGACCCGCAAATCCCTCGGGCTTTCGGCAGAGCTGCCAATATTGCCAGATGCGCCCGATGAAACCATCGAGGTCATGCCGTCAGTCGCAAAGCCGCGAAAAAAGCGAACGCCGGAAGAAGGCTCCGCGCGCAAGACAAGGCCCGTCGCGAAACCCCATCGTCCGGCACGTCACCCGCTGCTTTTCGGTGTCGAAGAACACTTTCGAAAAACACGGGACGTTGAAAACGGCGAGTTCCTCAGGCCCTACAAGAGAATCCTGCCGGATCTGATTTCATCACAAACAGCGTTGCCACGCGCACTCTCACTTGCTCATCCGCTGCGGGTTGCGCATCAGCTCCCTGCGGACGCTGGAGCTTGCCGACTTCACTTGGCTGAGCTCTGGACGCGCCACTCTGGTCGTCCCCGGTGAACGCACCAAGACAGGCCAGCCATTGGAGTTCGAGCTCAATGCCGAGGTCACCGCACGCCTGAAGCGCCACATCGCGGACTTCCGCTCGCGCCTGCCGGGGGCCAGCGGCCCGTATCTGTTTCCGGGCCCCCAGGGTGGAGCACGCTCGAAGACGGCACTGTCCGATGCGATCCGCCGCGGCATGCGCCGGGCCGGGCTCGAGATGAACCCGCACCTGTTTCGGCATGTGATCGCCAAGATTGTGACTGATGCGGATCCCGGTGCCTATCTCCCGGTCTCCCGCGTTCTCGGCCACACCACGCTCGATACCAACATGGCTCACTATCTCGGCGCCGGAACCAAGGCGTCGGGACGCTATCTGGACGGCCTGCTATCGGAGACAATGGCCCAAGCCTCGAAGGGAGGCCGCTGATGGCCAGACCGGTTGATCCGATGCGCTGGGCCTTGCCGGTTGCCGAATGGCCGCTGGGCGACCGGCAGGCCTGGATGACGGCCCAGATGACAGGCGATGTCTTCGACGAGGAGGGACGCGCGGCTCACTGGGCCGCGCGAACGCGACAGACCAACGAACAGCATTATGGCCGCTGGCTCGGTTATCTGCGCTGGGTCGGCATCCTCGATGAGGCCGCTGCACCGGCGGACCGCGTCACGCGCGAGACGGTGCGTGCCTATAACCGTCATCTTGAGACGATCGTCGCCCCGCGCACCCGCCTGTCGATGCTAGTCGGCCTCAAGGTGATGATGCAAGCGATGGCACCTGACCGTTGCTGGCGCTGGCTACAGGATGCCTGCAACCGGGTCCAGATCAACGCCAAGCCCAGCCGCGACAAGCGGGCCCGGATGCGACCGACCGCGGAGATCTTCGCAGCGGCGCTCACCGAGATGGAGCAGCTGCCTCCCAGCGGCCTGACCCTCAGGCAGGCCTTGGCCTACCGCGATGCCCTGATGCTCGCCCTTCTGGCGCTCCGACCGCTGCGGTTGAAGAACTTTGCGAGCCTCGAACTCGGGCGACACCTGGTCCCAACCGAAGGCACCTGGCTCATCATCATTCCGGCCGCCGAGACCAAGACGCACCAGCCGGTCAGCTTCGAACTGCCCGAGGCGCTGCGGCCCTGGTTCGCGCGCTACCTTGCTGAGGTGCGGCCGCCGTTTCCGCAGGCTGGCGAATCGGCGAGGGTATGGCTCGGCAAGGAGGGTGTCATGCGCGACCCCCATTCGATCTATCACCGGATCATCAAGCTGACCCGGCGCCTGTTCGGGGTGGCCATCAATCCCCACTTGCTACGCGATTGCGCTGCTTTGAGCCTCGCGGCCGTCTCAGCCGACATGGCCCGCGCCGCCGCGCCGCTGCTGGGCCACCGGCACTTTTCCACCACCGAGCGCTACTACATCCAGGCCGATAACCTGGCGGCGAGCCGGCGCCTCGGCATGATTCTTGACCAACTCAAAGCCGCCGCGGAGAGCCAGGCATGAAGCGCGCCGCGATCTACGCCCGCTACTCGAGCGAGAACCAGCGCGACGCCTCGATTGAGGACCAGATCGAGGTCTGCCGCCGCTACGCGGTGCAACACGGGTTCGAGGTTATCGCCACGTTCCAGGACCGCGCGCTCTCGGGCGCCAGCAGCAACCGGCCGGGCTACCGAGACCTGTTGGCACAATCGCGCCGGGGCTCCTTTGACGTCGTGATCGTGGAAGCCCTCGATCGTCTCGCCCGCAAGCTCTCGGATGTGGCGAGCCTGCACGACGAGTTGCAGTTCCACGGCATGAGCCTGCATGCGGTCAATGTCGGCGCAGTCACCACCATGCATGTCGGCATGCTCGGCACCATGGCACAGATGTTCCTCTCCGACCTAAGAGAGAAGACCAAGCGCGGGCAGCTGGGGCGCGTCCTCCAGGGGAAAGCCGCTGCCGGCAAGGCCTTCGGCTACGACGTGGTCGCGGATAGTGAGCGAGGAGGGCGCGTCATCAACCCGGCCGAGGCGGCTGTGGTCGAGCGCATCTTCACGTTGTTCGCGCATGGGGTCAGTCCGCGCGCAATCGCACGGCGGTTGAATGAGGAGCATGTACCGCGGCCTGACAACCGCCTCTGGCAGGACACGACCATCCGTGGACAGAAGGAGCGCGGCACCGGCATTCTCAACAACGAGCTCTATATCGGCCAGCTGGTCTGGAACCGCTGCTCGTATGTGAAGGATCCGCGCACCGGCAAGCGCGTGGCGCGGCCAAACCCGCCTGAGCGCTGGGAGCGCACGGCGGTGCCGCACCTGCGCATCATCGACGATGCGCTCTGGCACGAGGTCAAGAGACGCCAGGAGAGGACGGCCTTTGAGATGGCGAGGGATGAGCAGGGCAATGCGCTCAACCGCGCTCGCCGCCGCCGCTTTCTCTTGTCCGGTCTTCTGACCTGCGGCTGCTGCGGGGCCGGTTACACGATCATGGCCAAAGACCGCTACGGTTGCGCCGGTCGGCGCTCGAAGGGCACCTGCAGCAACGAGCGCACGATCAGCCGGAAGGAGATCGAGGCGCGCATCCTCAAAGCCCTGAAGCAAAACCTGCTCACGCCAGAGCTGGTCGCCGAGTTCACCCGCGCCTATCAGGAGGAGGTGAACCGCCTCACGAAGGAGGTGAGCGGCAGGGCGGCTGAGGTCGAGACGAAGCTCGCAGCCGTTCAGCGCAAGATCGACGGCATCATGCGGGCGATCGAAGATGGCTTGTATCAGCCTTCGATGAAGGCTCGTCTTGAGGAACTCGAGACAGAGAAGGCAGCCCTCATTTCCTCTCGTGACACTGGTCCGACGATACCCAACATCTTGGTGCACCCGAACCTCGCAGCCGTGTACCGTAGGAAGGTCGACGAGCTGGAGAGCTTGCTTGAGGATGCCGCACACAAGGACAAAGCGATGGAGCTCATTCGCTCGCTGATCGAGAAGATCGAACTCAGCCCGCGCGAGGAGGGAGGTCTCGATGCGGTCCTCCACGGCGATCTCGCGCGGATCCTCACGCTTTGCTCAACCGGCGCAGATGTGGCTAAGGAGACGACGCCTGTCCATGCAGTCGCTGTGGCGGGCTCCGGACAAGCAAAAACCCTCGAAGGACAAGCCATTCGAGGGTTTTCAGTGTCGGTGGTTGCGGGGACAGGATTTGAACCTGTGACCTTCAGGTTATGAGCCTGACGAGCTACCGGGCTGCTCCACCCCGCGCCAGGGAGGGCCTTCGAAGCAGGCTTCGAAGGCGAAGGCGCGC
>NZ_JBHSBQ010000012.1:0-97756 GCF_042650665.1 Microvirga sp. GCM10011540
ACGGCCAGACCGTGGCCGGGTTCCAGCAGAAGCGGGCGCAGGAGAAGGGGCTCAACCTGGTCGAGACGCTGCCGTACTCGGCCAAGTCGGTGGACCTGACGCCGGTGATCCTGCGGCTGAAGTCGGCGGGCGTGGACGTGGTGCTGCAGACCTCGTACCAGAACGACACGGTGCTGTTCTTCCGCCAGATGAAGGACCAGGGCTTCAAGCCCAAGGCGGTTATCGGTGCCGGCGGCGGTTATTCCCTCCGCGACACGGTCCAGGCGGTGGGCCCTGAGAACATGGAAGGGGCGCTGAACGTGGACTTCACCCAGTACCGCACCAATCCGGCGGCGGCCCCGGGGATCGACGCGTTCGAGAAGAAGTACCAGGCCAAGTACGGCACGCCGCCGCGCTCGGGCCACAGCCTGGCGAACTACATGGGCGCGAACGTGTTCCTGGACGCCATGGCTTCGGCCAAGGACCTGTCGGCGGATGCGATCCGCGAGGCGGTGATGAAGGTGGACGTGCCGGAGGGCACGACGCCGACCGGCTGGGGCGCCAAGTTCAACGAGCAGGGCCAGAACACGCGGGTGAGCCCGTTCCTGATGCAGTGGCAGGGGGGCGAGCTTGTGACGGTGTTCCCGGAGAAGGCGGCCGTGGCCAAGCTGAAGACGGGCGTGGGCGCGAACTGATCCCGTCCTGACCTCTGCCGGCCTCCGCCGCGCATCGCCGCGGAGGCCGCTCTCAATCACAAAAAGTGTTTCACGCCAGCGTCCCGGAGGCCTGACGATGGACGTCTTCGTACAGCTTATCCTCAACGGCATTCTGCTCGGCAGCATGTATGCCATCATCAGCGTCGGGTTGACGCTCATTTTCGGTATCGTCCGCGTCGTCAACTTCGCGCATGGCGAATTCCTGATGGTCGGCATGTATGCCGTGTATCTTCTCGCCGCGAATCTCGGGTTTCACCCCTATGTATCCGCGGTTCCCATCGTCATCCTGCTCTTTGCCATGGGTGCCCTGGTGCAGCGGTTCATCATCCAGCCGCTCCTGGGAGCAGACGAGCATATCCAGATCTTCGCGATGGTCGGTCTGTCGACCGCTCTCGTGAACCTCGCCCTGCTGATCTTCGGCGCCGACCTCTACTCGGTGAACACCCCGAGCGTGCGTCAGTCCATCGCCTTCGGCGGCTATACGCTCCTGATCGGCCAGCTGGTGATGTTCTTCTGCGCCCTCGCACTGGTCGCCGGGCTTCACTTCTTCATGCAGACGACCCCGCTCGGCCGCGCCATCCGCGCCACGGCGCAGAACCGGAACGCGGCGCTCCTCATGGGCGTCAGGGTCAATCGCATCTACATCTTCTCCTTCGGCCTCGGCGCCGCCTGCGTGGGCCTGGCCAGTGCCCTTCTGATGCCGCTCTACCCGGTGACCCCGACCATCGGCACGTACTTCGTTCTCACTGCCTTCGTGGTCGTGGTGCTTGGAGGCATGCGGAGCATGTACGGCGCGTTCGCCGGTGCGATGATCATCGGCATCGTGGACAGTCTTTCCGGCTACTACATCGCGCCGGACCTCAAGGAAGTGGTCTATTTCGCGATCTTCATCCTCATCCTGATCTTCAAGCCGACGGGCCTGTTCGGGCTCGGCCGCGGGACGGAGTGAACCCATGACCGCCAAAGCTCTTGCGACCCCGGCCGCAGCCCGTCGAAAGTCGGGCCTGCTGAGCCGCCTGACGGATCCGCGAGTCTACTGCTCGCTCCTGGCACTCTCGCTGCTCCTCATCATTCCGGTCGCCATCGACTCCCCGTTCATCGTGCACGTCTTCGTCACGATCTGCGTCTTCGCGGCCCTGTCCACGGCCTGGAACATCGTGGGCGGCTATGCCGGGCAGCTCTCGCTCGGCCACATGGTGTTCTACGGTATCGGCGGCTATACGACGGCGCTGTTGATCCAGCACTTCAGTCTGTCTCCCTGGATCGGTATGTGGGCCGGCGCGGCGCTCTCGGTGCTGGTCGGCATCGGGATCGGATACCCATGTTTCCGCCTGCGCGGACCGTTCTTCTCCCTCGCCACCATCGCGTTCCTGGAAGTGGTGCGTCTGCTCGCGATCCACTTCCATGGGGTCACGGGCGGCGCAGCCGGCTTGATCGTTCCCCTCAAGCTCGGATGGCAGTGGATGATCTTCCGGGAGAAGATCAACTATCTCTACATCGCGTTCGGACTGCTCCTCTTCGCGATGGCCGTGTCGTGGGCGATCCGCAATTCCAAGCTCGGCTTCTATCTGACCGCTGTGCGCGAGCGCGAGGACGCGGCCCTCGCGGCGGGCGTTTCCAATACGCGGGTCAAGTTGAAGGCCGTGATGATCTCCGCGGGTCTGACCTCCCTGGTCGGCTCCTTCCACGCCATGTACATCACCTTCCTCGAGCCGGCGACGATGTTCTCTCTCGCCACATCGATCGAGATCGCCATGTTCTCGCTGATCGGGGGCCTCGGCACGGTGGCGGGACCGCTCCTCGGGACAGTGCTGGTGGTGCCGCTCGCGGAGCTTGCCCGCGGCTGGCTGGGGGCTTCGGCCAACGGCCTGCACGGCTTCGTCTACGGAACGGTCCTCGTCCTCATCACGCTCACGCTGCCCGGCGGTCTCGCCGGAACGTTCGGACCATGGGTCGTGCGCTGGATCGACCGTCTGCCGGGCGGCGGCACGCGCCGGGAGGAGTACGAAGCCCCCGAAGCGCGCCCGATCACCGGCACGCCGGGAGAGCCGATCCTGACGGCGGAGAACCTCGTCATGAAGTTCGGCGGCCTGACGGCGACGGACAACGTCTCCATCACCCTCCACCGCGGCGAGATTCTCGGCATCATCGGCCCTAATGGCGCAGGTAAGACGACGATCTTCAATCAGATCTCGGGCTTCCTGAAGCCGACCTCCGGCAGTATCTCGGTCGTCGGACCCGATGGAGCCACGAGGGCGCCGGTTTCCGCCGACGAGTTCGCTCGCCTGGGCGTGGGCCGCACGTTCCAGATCGTGCAGCCCTTCGGGAAGCTGACCGTGCTCGAGAACATCATGGTGGGGGCGTTCATGCGCCATGCGAAGGTGGACGACGCCCGCGCCGCCGCCCTGAGGGTCGCACGCCTGGTCGGTCTCGAGGACATCAAGGACGTGGAGGCGCGCAATCTGCCGATCGGCGGCCTGAAGCGCCTGGAAGTCGCCCGCACCCTCGCAACGGAGCCCTCGATCCTGCTCCTGGACGAGGTCATGGCGGGCCAGAGCCAGTCCGACACGCAGCGCATGGTCCAGCTGATCCGGACCATTCGCGACAGCGGCGTCACGGTCATCGCCATCGAGCACAACATGCAGGCGATCATGAGCCTGTCCGATCGGATCGTCGTGGTGGATTCCGGGCGCGTGATCGCCCAGGGCGACCCACAGGAGGTCGTGAAGGACCGGCGCGTGATCGAGGCCTATCTCGGAGAGGATTTCGTCCATGCTCAAGGTATCTAACGTCACGGCGGGCTATGGTCGGACCGTCATTCTCCAGGATCTCTCCATCGAGGTCGGTCGGGGCGAGGTGGTCACGATCATCGGCTCCAACGGCGCCGGCAAGACGACGCTGCTGCGGACGATTTCCGGTCTCGTGAAACCCACCCGCGGCGAGATCGTCTTCGACGGAGAAAGGATCGACGGGCAGGAGCCTGCCGACATCGTCGGGCGCGGTCTCGTGATGGTTCCCGAGGCGCGCCAGCTCTTTCCGGTCATGACCGTCCGCGATAACGTCATGATGGGCTGCTACCACCCCAACGTCCGCGAGGGCGCGTCCCGGCGGTTCGAGGAGGTTCTCGACATCTTCCCGAGGGTGAGGGAGCGCCTCGATCAGCTGGCGGGCTCTCTCTCCGGCGGCGAGCAGCAGATGGTCGCCATCGCTCGCGGCCTGATGGCCTCCCCGAAGCTCCTGATGCTCGACGAGCCGTCGCTTGGACTGGCTCCCCTGATCGTGCAGCAGATGTTCGGAATCGTGGAGCGCATCTGCTCCATGGGCACCACGGTCCTTCTCGTGGAGCAGAAGGCGTTTCACGCCCTCAAGATCGCGGACCGCGCCTACGTCATCGAGAACGGCCGCATCGCCATGCAGAACACCGGGGCCGGTCTCCTGGCCGATCCTCACATCAAGACTGCGTATCTCGGAATCTAACGGACCAAAGCGGACATGCTGCATCGGAACTACATCGGCGGAGAATGGCTCGAAGGCGCCTCCGTCAACGTCAACCTCAATCCCTCCAATCTCGACGACGTCGTCGGGGAATACGCATCGGCGGATGCCGCGCAGACCGAGCAGGCCATCGAGGCCGCCCACGCGGCCTTTCCCGCTTGGGCCATGTCGAGCCCCGAGGTGCGCTCCGACGCGCTGGATCGGATCGGCACCGAGCTTCTCGCCCGGAAGGACGAACTCGGCGCTCTCCTGTCCCGCGAGGAGGGCAAGACGCTTCCCGAGGGGATCGGCGAGGTCGTCCGCGCCGGCCGCGTCTTCAAGTTCTTTGCCGGGGAGGCCCTGCGCCTGACCGGCGACCGTCTGCCTTCGGTGAGGGCAGGGGTGGACGTGGAGATCGTTCGCGAGCCGGAAGGCGTCGTGGGTCTGATCACGCCCTGGAACTTTCCCATCGCGATTCCGGCCTGGAAGATTGCCCCGGCGCTGGCCTACGGCAACACGGTGGTGTTCAAGCCGGCGGATCTCGTGCCTGGCTCCGGCTGGGCCCTGGCCGAGATCATCTCCCGGGCAGGCCTTCCGGCGGGGGTGTTCAACCTTGTGATGGGGCCGGGATCCCAGGTCGGCAACGCCATCGTGAAATCCCCGAAGGTTCGGGCGGTGAGCTTCACCGGCTCGGTGCCGGTCGGTCGCCGGCTGGCCGGAGACCTCGTGGCGCGCGGGGCCAAGATCCAGCTGGAGATGGGCGGCAAGAACCCCCTGATCGTTCTCGACGACGCCGACCTCAAGGTGGCGGTGGAATGCGCCGCCAACGGCGCCTTCTTCTCCACCGGGCAGCGTTGCACGGCTTCCTCGCGTCTCATCGTGCAGGAGGGCATCCACGACCGTTTCGTGGCGGCGCTTCGGGAGCGCATGGCGGGACTGAAGGTGGACGATGCCCTCAAGGCGGGCACGGATATCGGGCCGGTCGTGAGCCGTAACCAGCTGGAGCAGAATCTCGGCTATGTGAAGGTGGGCCAGGACGACGGAGCCAAAGTGGAAGCCGGCGGCGAAGTGCTCGAGCGCGGCACCCCGGGATATTACATGGCTCCGGCTCTCCTCACGGAGACAACCAACGAGATGCGGGTCAACCGCGAGGAAATCTTCGGGCCGGTCGCCACCGTGATCCGGGTGCGCGACTACGAGGAGGCCGTGTCGGTCGCCAACGACACGGAATTCGGTCTGTCCTCTGGTATCTGCACCACATCCCTCAAATATGCGAGCGACTTCAAGAAGCGGTCGAGCGCTGGGATGGTCATGGTCAACCTGCCGACGGCGGGCGTCGACTATCACACCCCGTTCGGCGGGCGGAAAGGCTCGTCCTACGGCCCGCGTGAGCAGGGCGCCTATGCCCGCGAGTTCTACACGGCGGTGAAAGTCGCCTACACGCTGGGGTGATGCGATGACGGAAATTACCGGACACACCAGGGTCTGGGCGATCCTGGCGGACCCGATCCACCACGTGAAGACGCCCCAGGCCCTGAACGCCCTCATGCGCAAGCGGGGTGTCGATGGTGTGCTCATCCCCATCCATGTCGGGGCGGACGATCTTTCAGGCCTCGTTTCAGGCCTCAGGACCATGCGCAACCTCGGCGGCCTCATCGTCACCGTGCCGCACAAGACGGCCATGGTGGCGCTCTGCGACGAGGTCAGCCCAGCGGCACGGGCCATCGGCGCGGTCAACACGGTTCGCCGCGAGACGGACGGCAGGCTGGTCGGGGAGATGCTCGACGGCGCCGGTTTCGTTGCGGGCCTGCGCCAGGCGGGGATCGAGCCGAAGGGGCGCAGCGCCTATCTCGCCGGTGCGGGCGGCGCGGCCAATGCGATTGCCTTCGCTCTTGCGGAAGCAGGCGTGTCCCGCCTGACGGTCGCCAACCGCACCCGGAGCAAGTGCGAGGATCTCGCGCAGCGGCTCGCAGAGGCCTATCCCGGCTTTGCGGTGGAGATCGGGTCTCCCGACCCGTCCGGACACGAGATCGTCGTCAATGCGACGTCGCTCGGCCTGCGCGAGAACGATCCGCTGCCGCTCGATGCCGACCGCCTCACGCCGGATCAGATCGTCGCCGAGATCATCATGCAGCCGGAGACGACGGCGCTGCTCGCCGCGGCGAAGGAGCGTGGATGCCGGACGCATCCGGGCGGGCCCATGCTGGCCTGCCAGCTCGAACTCATGGCGGACTTCACGGAGATGCGCCCGTGAACGGCGCGGGCAGCCTCCAGGGACGTTGTGCGCTGATTACGGGCGGCGCCTCCGGCATCGGCCTCGAAATCACGCGCGCGTTCAGGGCCCAGGGCGCCAGGATCGTTGTTTTCGACCGTGACCCCGCAGCCGGCGAGGCTCTGCGCGATTTCGACGATGTCCTGGTCGTTCAAGGCGACGTGACCGAACCGTCGGATCTCAAGGGGGCTTTCGATGCCGCCGAGGAGCGGTTCGGCGCCGTGGATGTGGCGGTGGCGAATGCCGGCGTGTCCCAGAACAGCCCGACGCTGGATCTGGACCTCGCCGCATGGCGCCGGGTGATGAGCATCAATCTTGACGGCGTCTTCCTCACCGCTCAGGAGGCCGGGCGGCGAATGATCCCACGCGGACAGGGGCGCATCCTGCTCATGGCGTCCATGTACGGTGTCGTCGCCGCGCCCGAACGGCTCGGGTACTGCGTTTCGAAGAGCGGCGTCGTCATGATGGCGAAGGCTTTGGCCGTCGAATGGGCCCGCCACGGAATCCGCGTGAACGCGATTGCACCCGGCTACGTGCGCACACCTTTCCTGGACGACCTCATCGCCCGTGGCCGCCTCGATTTGGAGAAGCTCCAGGAGCGCACGCCCATCGGACGCCTGATCGAAAGCCGCGAGGTGGCGGATATGGCGACCTTCCTCGCTTCCGACGCCTGCGGCGCCGTGACCGGGCAGGTGCTGGGCGTCGACGGCGGCTGGACCGCCTACGGATACATCTAGGAGGATCGCAATGCCGGAGCGGATCAAGCTTACCGCCGCAGCTCCCTGGATCGAGCTGAAGACCACCCGCAAGGACTGGCGCAGCGCCGATCCGGCGCTCCTCGGCGAAATGCTGACGCAGATGCATCTCATCCGCGCCTTCGAGGAAACGGTGCTCGATCTCGCCGGCGAAGGCCTGGTGCATGGCCCGGCGCACTCCTCCATCGGTCAGGAAGGCGGCGCAGTCGGCTCCATCGTCGGGTTGCGCGACAGCGATCAGATCAATGGCTCCCATCGTGGGCACCACCAGTTCCTCGCCAAGGCTCTATCCTATGCAGCCCGGGGCCTCGACCCGAAGACCGCCTTTCCTTCGGAGGTCGAGCCGGTCCTCCACCGGACGCTTGCGGAAATCCTGGGGCTGGAGCCCGGCTTCGGGCATGGCCGCGGCGGCTCCATGCATCTGCGCTGGGCGGAAGCGGGGGCCCTCGGCACCAACGCCATCGTGGGTGGCGGCGTGCCTCTCGCGGCCGGGGCCGCCATGGCCCACAAGCTTGCCGGAACGGGAGATGTGGCGGTCACCTATTTCGGGGACGGCGCCGTGAACATCGGCACGGCTCTGGAGACCATGAACCTCGCAGCGGCATGGTCCCTGCCGATGCTGTTCTTCATCGAGAACAATTTCTACGCCGTCGCGACAAGGGTCGAGGAGGTCACGCGCGAGGCCCGTCTGTCCGGACGCGGCTGCGGATTCGGGATTCCGTCCTGGCGGGTCGACGGGATGGACCCGCTGGCGGTTCACCTCGCCACCACGGAGGCCCTCCAGCTTCTACGCGAGGGGAAGGGGCCTGCGCTCATCGAGGTCGAGGTTTATCGCTTCTTCCACCAGAACGGACCGCTGCCGGGTTCCGCGTTCGGCTATCGCAGCAAGGACGAGGAGGCGGCCTGGCGCGCCCGCGACCCGCTCACCCGCGCGGCGACCGAAATGGTGGCGCGCGGTCTCCTGGAGGAGGCTGACGTGGCCGATCTTCGGGACCGGTCCAAGGCGCTCATGTCCGGCATCGCCGAGAAGCTCGTGGAGCCCCACCGCAATTCCCGCCGCGTCAGGCCGGAGCTATGGCCGGACACGGCCTTCGTCGATGTCGGCATTCGCGGCGACCTTCCCGACTTGCAGGATGCGAGGGTCGTGGAGGCGGACAGCCATGGCGGGACGACCCAGGAGCGCAAGTTCGTCGATGTCATCGCGGATGTCCTGCACCGGCGCTTCGAGACGGATTCGTCGCTGATCCTCATGGGCGAGGACATCCACCGTCTGAAAGGCGGCACCAACGGCGCCACGCGCGGGTTGGCCGCGGCCTTCCCGGGACGCGTGCTCGGAACCCCGATCAGCGAAGCCGCCTTTACGGGCTTAGCAGGCGGGCTGGCGATGGATGGCCGCTACAGGCCGATCATCGAGTTCATGTATCCCGACTTCATGTGGGTTGCCGCCGACCAGGTCTTCAATCAGATCGGCAAGGCCCGTCATATGTTCGGCGGCGATACCGACGTGCCTCTCGTGCTCCGCACCAAGATCGCCATGGGAACCGGCTACGGCTCGCAGCACTCCCTCGACCCCGCGGGTGTTTTCGCCACCTCGCCGGGCTGGCGCATCATTGCACCGTCCACGCCCTTTGACTACGTGGGCCTGATGAACGCGGCCCTCCGGTGCCGGGATCCGATTCTGGTGATCGAGCATGTCGATCTCTACCAGAGCATGGGCAGCGTACCGGCGGACGATCTCGACTATGTGATACCCCTGGGGCGGGCGCGGGTCGTTCGCCCCGGCCGGCACCTCACGGTGCTGACCTATTCCGCGATGGTCGCCAAAACCCTCGAAACGGTGGAGAAGCTCGGTCTCGATGCGGAGGTGATCGACCTTCGCAGCCTCGACCGCGCCTCCCTCGACTGGGACACCATCGGCGAGAGCATTCGCCGGACCAACAACGTGGTCATCGTCGAGCAGGGCTCCCTCGGCACCTCCTACGGCACGATGCTTGCGGACGAAATCCAGCGCCGCTATCTCGACTGGCTCGATCAGCCGGTGCAGCGCGTCCACGGCCGGGAGGCTTCGCCCACCATTTCCAAGGTGCTGGAGCGCGCCGCCTTCGCGGGGCATCAGGAAGTGGCCCGGGGCCTCGCATCCGCCATGGCCGCGAAAGGCATGCCCCTGGACCGTGCGGTTTTGGACGAGGCTTTCCGATGAGTGTTCCTGCCCCTGTTCTCGAACGTCTGCAGGGCGTTCTTGGTCCCGCCGGTCTTATCACCGAGGGGCCCGATCTCGAGCCCTTCGCCATCGACTGGCGCCGACTCTTTCCGGGCGTCCCGGCCTGTGTCGCGCGTCCCGCAACGACCGAACAGGTCGCGGCGATCGTCCGGGCCTGCCACGAAGCCGGAATCCCCATCGTTCCCCAGGGGGGAAACACGGGTCTGGCGGGTGGCGCTGTTCCGGACGCATCCGGCAGGCAGGTCGTTCTCTCCCTGACGCGGATGGCGGCGATCCGCGAGGTCGACCCGGTCGGGATGACCATCGAGGCGGAGGCCGGGTGCATCCTGAAGGTCGCACAGGATGCGGCCCTGAGGGAAAATCGCGTCCTGCCGATTAGCCTGGCGGCGGAAGGCTCCGCCACCATCGGTGGTGTCGTCGCGGCCAATGCGGGCGGCGTCAACGTTCTGCGCTACGGCATGACCCGCAGCCTCGTGCTCGGCCTCGAGGTGGTTCTGCCCGACGGCACGGTGGTCAACGGATTGCGACGTCTTCGCAAGGACAATGCCGGCTATGACTGGAAGCAGCTCTTCATCGGCAGCGAGGGCACCCTCGGAATCGTGACGGCGGCGGTCCTGCGGCTGCTGCCCAGGCCGCAGCACTCGGTCACGGCTCTCATGTCCGTGCCGGATCCGAATGCGGCGCTGCGGCTCCTGGAGCTGTCGCAGAACGAACTCGGCGACACGATCTCGGCTTTCGAGCTGATCTCGCGGACCTCCCTCCAGCTTGTGGAGAAGCACGCGGGGCTGAAGCCGCCCATCGGCGAGGGCGAGTGGTTCGTGCTGATCGAGGCCGCCTCCAGCCTGTCGGGCATGCGCGAGGCCGCGGAGACCGTGCTGGGAACGGCGCTGGAAAACGAACTGGCGCTCGATGGCGTGGTGGCGGAGTCCGGCAGCCAGGCCGCGCAGCTCTGGGCCCTGCGCGAGCACGTGACCGAGTCGGAGGCGCGGGAGGGCAAGAGCGTCAAGCACGACGTGTCGGTCCCCTTATCCGCGGCTCCGCAGTTCCTCGACGAGGCCGGAACGGCGCTCGCCGCAGGCGCACCCGGCACCCGGGTGAACGCCTTCGGGCACTTGGGCGACGGCAACATCCACTACAACGTGTTGGTAGGGGCTGAGCACGACGCGACGTCGGTGAACAGGATCGTGCACGATGTGGTGGCGCGGTTCGGCGGCAGCATTTCGGCCGAGCATGGCATCGGCCAGTACCGCGTCGGCGAACTCGCCCGGTACCGCTCCAAGGCGGAAATGGATTTGGCGGCACGCCTCAAGCGGACCCTCGATCCCGAGGGGCTGCTCAATCCCGGCAAGGTGCTTGCGTCTTCAACCGGTTCCTCCGGGCGGTCCTCGGCGCCCGACCATAACGAGTAACGTCATGGATTCCTTTGATTATGTCATTGTGGGTGGCGGCACGGCGGGTTGCGTGCTGGCAAACCGGTTGAGCGCATCCCCGCAGACCAGGGTGCTCGTGCTCGAGGCCGGAGGGCCCGATAGCGGCTTCTGGATTCCCATTCCCGCAGGCTTCAGCAAGCTCCTCACCAACGCCAAATACAATTGGCGTTTCCAGACCGAGCCCGAGGAGAACGTCCATAACCGGACGATCGTCGTGCCTCGCGGCAAGGGGCTCGGCGGGTCGACCCTGATCAACGGCATGATCTTCGTGCGCGGCCAGCCCCAGGACTACGACACCTGGGCACAGCTCGGCGCCACCGGCTGGAGCTTCGAGGACGTGCTGCCCTACTTCAAGAAGCTGGAGAACTTCGAGGACGGAGCGAGCGACCTGCGGGGGCAGGGCGGTCCCGTCAACGTCGTGCGCGTGTCCGAGCGTCCCGAGCTTTCCGAAGCCTTCATCGCGGCGGCGCAACAGGCAGGACTCCCTGCCAACCCGGATTATAACGGCGCCAGCCAGGAGGGCTTCGGCTATTATCAGGTCAACCAGCGGAAGGGCCGGCGCTGGAGCGCGGCGGATGCCTATCTGCGCCCGGCCATGTCCCGTCCGAACCTGACGGTGCAGACCAACGCCCACGTGACCCGGATCGATTTCGAGGGCCGCCGGGCCATTGGCGTGACCTACAAGATCGGGAACGAGGAGCGGACCGTCAGGGCGCGCGCCGAAGTGATCCTTACGGCAGGAGCCGTCCAGACGCCGCACCTGCTGGAACTGTCGGGTGTCGGCCAGCCGGAGGTGCTTGCAGCGGCCGGGATTCCCGTCCGGCACGCACTGCCCGGCGTCGGCAACAACTACATCGACCATTTCGCCACCCGGATGAACTGGCGGGTCAAGAAGCCGATCACGCTCAACGAGAAAACGCGTGGGTGGCGTCTCGGCATGGCCGTCGCCCAGTACTACCTGACCCGCAAGGGCATTCTCACCCTCGGCACCGGTCTCGCCCACGGTTTCGTCAAGACCAGGCCGGAACTCGAAACGCCGGACGTCCAGTACTTCTTCGTTCATGCGAGCTACGCCAATGCGGGCGAGCGAAAGCTGGATCGCCTGCCCGGCATGACCATAGGCGTGACGCAGCTGCGCCCCGAGTCGCGGGGCACGATCCACATCAAGAATCCCGACCCGCTCACGCCTCCGGCGATCCGGCCGAACTTCCTGGCGGTCCGGACGGATCAGGAAGCGCTCATCGAGGGTATGCGGATCGCCCGTCACATCATCGAGCAGCCGGCCATGGACCCGTACCGCGCCTATGAGATGAGCCCGGGCGTCGAGGTCAACACCGACGAGGAATGGCTGGACTTCGCGAGGCGCAACGGTCAGACCATCTATCACGCCATCGGGACCTGCAGCATGGGCAGGGGTCCCATGGCGGTGGTCGACGAGAGGCTGAGGGTCCGCGGACTCGACGGACTGAGGGTCGTCGACGCGTCCATCATGCCCACGATGGTTTCGGCCAACACCATGGCGGCCGTGCTGATGATCGCCGAGAAGGGGGCGGACCTCATCAAGGCCGATGCCCGGGTGGCCGCCTGATCGGCGCCGGTTTCCCGACATTCCGCTCGGCGATGGGACGTGCGATAAGCCCCGCAGCCCACCGTGACGCAAGCTTCCGGACTTAAACGGTGCGCAGACACCGGGGGAAGTCGCGACATGCTGGATGATCAAAATCTGGTGCTGAACCAGTTCTTCACGCTCTGGGCCATGCTGGATCCGTTGGGCCATCTGCCGCTCTTTCTCGGAGCGACCTCGGAACTCGAGCGCAAGGAACGGCGGCGTGCCGCCATGCTGGCGGTCTTTTTCGCATTCTGCATTCTCCTCTTCTTCGGAATCGCGGGGCAGTTCCTGCTCCACGCCATGGGGATCTCCCTCATTTCCTTCCAGATCGCTGGAGGCATCATCCTTCTGCTCTTCGCCATCTCGATGGTGCTGGGGGAGGGGCATTCGGCCGCGAAATCCGTCGACGAGCCCGCCGGGAACACCTTGAGCGTGGCCGTCTACCCCCTGGCGACGCCCATCATCGCCGGGCCGGGCGCCATGCTGGCCATCATCATCCTGACCGACAACAACCGCTTCACCCTGACCGAACAGGTCGAAACCTTCGGCGTTCTGGCCATCGTTTTGAGCGCGATGCTCGTGATTTTCACGCTCGGGGACTTCATCAGCAACATCATCGGCAAGGGCGGTACCAACATCCTGCGGCGGGTCATGGGGGTCATCCTGGCCGCCCTCTCGGTGAATCTGATCGTCAATGCCCTGGTGGAGTGGCTCCACCTGCCGGCCGTCTAAGGCAGCTCGGGCCGGGAAACCCCGGGAGTAAGGCTCGGGAAGGGCTGCCGCTCCCGTAATGGGTAGAGGATTTCTCTCCGTGGTCGCATAATTAGCCGGCAACCTGATTGCAGGATCGCCGATGGAGGAC
This sequence comes from Microvirga sp. GCM10011540, assembly GCF_042650665.1. Classification (NCBI taxonomy): domain Bacteria; kingdom Pseudomonadati; phylum Pseudomonadota; class Alphaproteobacteria; order Hyphomicrobiales; family Methylobacteriaceae; genus Microvirga; species Microvirga sp. GCM10011540. The sequence goes on from NZ_JBHSBQ010000012.1 coordinate 13,319, forward strand.
TAAGCAGAGCGATTGAGCCTTTCGCACGAACCAGAGGAATGAATGTCCGCCACCTCCGTCTTGATCCATCTCCTCGGTGAGATCGCCCTGCTGCTGTGGGGCATCAACATGGTCAATAGCGGGGTTCAACGGGCCTTCGGCAGCGATCTGCGCTGGATCCTCGGGGTCGGTCTGAGAACCCGCCTTCGGGCGTTCCTGGCCGGCGTCGGCGTGACGACGGTCCTTCAGAGCAGCACAGCCACGGCCCTGATGGTGGCCTCCTTCACGGCAGGCGGCGCGGTCGACGTCATTCCTGCCCTGGCCGTGATGCTCGGGGCGAATGTCGGCACCACGCTGATCGTCCAGGTTCTGTCCTTCGACATCACGCTGATCTTTCCGTTCCTGATCTTCGGCGGCTACATGGCCTACCGGCGCGGAACGTCCAGCAGGACCAAGGACTTGGGGCGGGTGACCATCGGCCTCGGCCTCATGCTCCTGTCGCTGCATCTCCTGTCGGAGACGATCCACCCGATCGAATCGTCGGACGTGCTCAAGAGCCTTCTGGCCGCGATCGCGCCGGACCCGCTCATTCTGGTCCTGTTGGCGGCCATTCTGGCCTGGGCGGCCCATTCCAGCGTCGCAGCGCTTCTGTTCATCATGTCCCTCGCCAGCGCCGGGGTCATCGATCCCCATTCGGCCCTCGCGATGGTTCTCGGCGCCAATCTCGGCAGCTCGCTGAACCCGCTGCTCGAGGGCACCGGAGGCGATCCGGTGAAGCTGCGCGTGCCGTTCGGGAACCTGGCGATGCGGGTGATCGGGTGCGCCCTCGCTCTGCCGCTGATCGGCCTGTTGCTGCCGTATCTGACCATGCTGGACCCCAACCCGGCCAGGATGTCGGCCAACTTCCATACGATCTTCAACCTCGCGGTGGCTGCGATCTTCATTCTGCCCCTGCCTTGGATCGCCCGCCTGCTGCTCAGGATGTTCCCGGAGCGGATTCGGGCCTCGGACCCGGGCGTGCCGCAATATCTCGACGCGGATGCGCTGGATACGCCGTCGGTCGCGCTCTCCAACGCGGCGCGCGAGGTGCTGCGCATGGCGGACACGGTCGAGACCATGCTGCGCGGCTCCCAGGATCTCTTCCATCAGGACGATATCAGCCGCGTGAGCGCGATCAGCCAGACCGACGACGTGGTGGATCGACTCTACACGGCGATCCGGCGCTATTTGAGCTCCATCAACCACGAGGCCCTGAGCGCAGCCGAGGCGAGGCGTCTTTCCGACATTCTCGCCTTCGCCATCAATCTGGAGCACGTCGGCGACATCATCGACAAGAACCTGATGGAGCTGGCCGCCAAGCGCATCAGGAACCATCTGCGGCTCCCGAAGGACAGCCTTGCCGACATCGACAGCATGCACGCCAAGCTCCTGGAGCACCTTCAGCTGGCGGCATCGGTCCTGATGTTCCAGGATCTCGGCTCCGCTCGCAGGTTGGTGGCCGAGAAGGAGCGCTTCCGCGAGATCGAGCGGACGATCACCCAGAGAAACCTCGAGCAGCTCCGCTCCGGCAAGTCGACGGGCGACACGAGCGCCTTGCAGCTCGATATCATCCGCGACCTGAAGCGGATCGAGGCCCACATCGCGGCGACCGGCCACTCGCTTCTGGAACAGAGCGGCGAGCTGAAACCCAGCCGCCTGACCTCCTGACGCGGATCAGCGCCAGCCATTCGCCCTGAGGGACTGCCAGTCCACATAACGAACCTCCTCCGGCAGACCGATGTCCCGTCGGTCATGCTCGTTCAGGTGGCTCAGATCCGTGATCATGGGCTTGTCCTTGCGGGGAGCGGGGCGGAGCCAGAGCTTCAGGCGCAGCCAAACGCTATCCACACCGCGAAGGCGGCGGACATCTTCGTGTTTCATGACAGCCTACCGATTTTCACCTTTGTCGGGGCGCGTCGGCCCTCGACGATGCAGCCTCAAGGTGCGCCTCCAGACGCGACTTGACAAAGCGAAAGCGGGAGGGCTGCCATAAGGCAGCCTTATGGATCAGCCATGTCTAAACTTCCTCCCATGAGCGCGATTCGCGCCTTCGAAGCGGCAGCCCGCCACCAGAGCTTTACCCGTGCCGCTCAGGAGCTCGGCATGACCCAGGCCGCCGTGAGCTATCAGATCAGAATGCTGGAGGACCGGATCGGCGCGCCCCTGTTCGTGCGCCTGCCGCGCCATGTCGAGCTGACCGCCAGGGGCCGCCAGCTCGCGCCGGCAGTGACCGAGGCTTTCGAAGCGCTGAGGGTGGCTTTCGCAGGGGTCGAGAACGCCGTCCAGACGGTGCTTTCGATCACGACCCTCACGACATTCGCGTCCAACTGGCTCGTGACGAGGCTGGGGCGCTTTCAGCAGCTTCACCCCAACATCGCGGTTCAGATCTCCGCCTCGTCGCAGATCGTGGACTTTGCGCAGAACGATTTCGACATCGGCATCCGCAGCGGGACCGGAGATTGGCCCGGGCTCGAGGCGCATCTTCTTTTCCCGAACCAGTTCACTCCTGTCTGCAGTCCGGACCTCCTGCGCCAGGTCGAGCTGCGGGAACCGGCGGATCTGCTGAAGCTCCCCATCCTCACGCCCAGCGATCCGTGGTGGAAGGACTGGTTCACCGCCGCAGGTCTGCCTGACGTGGATCTGTCCAACCGCCCCGACAACTCCCTCGGCGCACAGCAATTCGAGGGCATGGCGGCCATGGCGGGGCAGGGGGTCGCGATGATCAATCCCTACTTCTTCCCCAACGATCTTGCCGCCGGCCGGCTGGTCCAGCCGTTCGACCTCCTGGTCCAGGCCGACCGGAGCTACTGGCTGGTCTACCCGAAGGCGCGCAGGCGGTCGGCCAAGATCCTGGCCTTCCGCGACTGGGTGCTCAGCGAGATCGCCGGAGACATGGAGAAGGCGGGGGCACAGATGGCCGGGCAGGGGAGCGCCGGTTCCTGACGCCCCTATTCGGCGGCCTGGGCTTCCGGCGCCTTGTCCTTCAGGCGCACGAGCATGTCCAGGAGCGCGCGGTCGTGGAGCACGACCATCCGCTCCTTCTGCTTCAGCCAATGAAGGGCGTCGTCGATGGTTTCGGCATCGGCCAGTTTGGCCTCTGCGAGAGCCCTGTCCGCCTCGATCTCACCCCTCTTTCGGGGCGCGACCGGCGGAAGCATCTCCACGTGCCGATCCCTCAGATTCGGGTCGGCGTAGATTGCGCGAAGTGCGTCCTCGTCGTCGAATCCGAGGGTGGCGTTGCGAGCCTGCAATTCGTTGGCCCGCACAGCGATGGCAGGCGGCCGGTGCTCCTCCGGCGTCAGGAGCAGCCCCATGCGCTTCAGGGCAAGACCTGCTCCGAGCTGGCCGCTGAGCCAAGAGAGGGGGATCGCCAGAAGAAGGCCGAGGATCGTCGGTGACATCCAGAGGAAGAGGGAGGTGGCGATCATGAAGGCCGAGATACCCGCAAGGGCCCCCAGAACCGTGTGCGCCCGGTGGCGGCGCACGATGTCCCGCATGGGGATCGAGCCGTCGTCGCGCCGCTGGGGCTGCCAGCCGGTGTCGCGCCCGAGGAGGATCTGGAAGACCGAGCCGGACTGGATCAGCATCATGATCGGCGCCAGGAGGGCCGAGAGAACGATCTCGATGACGGAAGAGACGATCAGCCGGAAGCCGCCTCCGGATTCCCGGCGGTCCTTACCCCTCAGGAGCATCAGCAGCAGCCCGAAGAGCTTCGGTGCCAGCAGGATTCCCATGGTGAGCGCAAAGAGGGCCAAGGCGCGCTCGGGGTCGAACCGCGGCCAGATGGGATAGAGCCTGAAATCCCGGGCGAAGTATTCCGGGCGGATGTAAGTGGTCTGGAGGACCAGCGCGATACCGACGATGAGCTGGAACAGCCAGAACGGCGAGGCCAGATAGGACATGATGCCGGTGGCGAAGTGCTGGCGCGTCGCAAGCTTGAGCCCTTTTGCGGTGATCACCCGCATGTGCTGAAGGTTGCCCTGGCACCAGCGTCGGTCGCGGGCCGACAGGTCGATCAGAGAGGGCGGGCTCTCCTCGTAGGAGCCGCCGAGATCCGGCAGCATGTAGATGTCCCAGCCGGCGCGCCGCAACAGGGCCGCCTCGACGAAGTCATGGCTCAGGATGTGCCCTCCGAGCGGAGGTTTGCCGCGCAGGTCCGGCAGGCCGCCATGGGCGGCAAAGGCCTTGGTGCGGATGATCGCGTTGTGGCCCCAGTAATTGCCGTCGCGCCCCATCCAGACCGACAGTCCCATGGCGATGACCGGGCCTGTGACCCGCGCAGCGAATTGCTGCAGACGGGCGAAGAGGGTGTTCCGGTTGATGATCAGGGGCAGAGACTGAATGATGCCGGCATCGGGGTCGGCTTCCATCGCCGCCGCGAGCCGCACGATGCACTCGCCTGTCATCAGGCTGTCCGCATCGAGCACGAGCATGTGCTCGTAGTGCCCGCCCCAGCGCGAGACGAAGTCGGCGATGTTGCCCGCCTTGCGGTGATAGTTCTTGGGCCGGTGCCGGTAGAAGAAGCGGGCACCGCCCTCTCCGAGGCGCTTACGCAGGGCGAGGAAGGCCCGCTCCTCCGCGACCCACGCATCGGGCTGCGTGGTGTCGGAAAGGATGAAATAGTCGAAATGGGAGCCGAGCCCCGTGCGCTCGACCTCCTCATAGATGGCTTCGAGGGCCGCATAGGTCCGGGATGTCTGCTCGTTGTACACGGGCATGACGATGGCGGTGCGGTGGGCGAGCGCCGAGGGTAGGGCCGGCCCCTGGCGCGGCTTCCTCAGGAGAGCGAAGAACCCCAGCAACGCGCTCGTGAACGCGATCGCGATCCAGGAGAAATTGACGGTGAAGAGCGCCACGAGGGCCCACTGGAGAATCGTGGTCCGGCTGACCGACACCACCTGGTACATCTCGTAGGTGCCGTAGGCGGTCAGCAGCAATCCGCCGCCGAACACGAAGAGCCGCGCCAGCCATGTTCCCATCATAGGATGACGGTGGAGAGGGCGCCGCTCCTGAGCCGCCGACCACCGCCGAAGGTGCTGCGTCGGCATCTCCAGGTGCTTTTCAGGCGGCATCACAGGGGCGGGCCCTTCACGGCCCGCCGCATTCGAATCGGGACCTATGGTGTCCAACGATAAAGCCATGTCTCGCTAATCGGTTTCCCGCCTGCTTCAAGGATGAGGCGCATCTCACACGCGTTTTCGTTCCCGGGGTCAAGCTCGAATGCGACGCGTACCGTGTTCCGCTCCGGATAGACCCAGTTTTTGAGATCCTGGAACGTCCCGGGACTGACTGTCAGGACGGATCTAAGGTCTGCAGGCAGGTTTTCACCCAGGGTTTCGGTAGAGAAGTCCACGGCGAACCGCTGCCGGCGCCCCGCAGAGCCCCGCCCGACCCTGGTCGACGTGACCGTGGCAAGGGGAGGACGCTCCGGAGGGGTCCAACACCAGTACTGGCGGTAGGCGAAGGAGACCTCCGAGCCCGCAGCCATGGGAACTTTAGGGCGCCAATAGGTCAGAATGTTGTCGTTGATTTCCGCATCCGTCGGGATCTCGAGCAGTTGGACGCTCCCCTGTCCCCAGTCGCCGAGCGGCTCGATCCAGAGACTCGGCCGGAGTTCGAAGCGCTGGTTGTCGTCCTGGAAGGCCTCGTAGCTGCGATCCCGCTGCAGGAGCCCGAAGCCCCGGGGCGAGTTGTCGACGAAAGCGGAAATCTGGAGCGTCTCGGGATTGTGAAGGGGGCGCCAGAGCCACTCGCCTTGGCCGTTATGCATCTGAAGACCGGCGGATTCGTAGGCCGCCACCCGGATGTCGTCGGCGCTGCGGCGGTCGTTCGGCCCGTAGAAATACGTCGATCCGATCCCGCCGAGGCCCACATGCTCGAGATTGACACGGGGAAAGAGGGTCGTCTCCACGTCCACGATCGTCATGTCGCCGGGCCGGAACGTCATTCGGACGGCACCGGTGGTCGATTCGGAATCGACGACGGCATGAGCCGTGATGCTGTTGCTTCCGACTGCCGGCCTCTCGAGCCAGAAGGCCCGGAAGATCGGAAATTCCTCTCCCTTCGGATCGGCAGGCTTCAGGGTCAGCGCCCGCGCAATGGCTCCGAAGTTCTGCCCCCTGGCGCGGGCGCGGAAGAAGGTTGCGCCTTGAACCAGAGCGAAGTCGAAGGGCGTTCCGTCACCCGAGGTGGCGACGAGCCGGAAGCCCGAGAAGCCGATATCCCCGAGATTGTTCGGCGGGTTGGGCTGGCCGTAATCGAACTGCGACGGATCGTAGCCGACCCTGCGGACCGCCCCGTCCTCGACGAGGTAGAGGTCGACCGCGTTGGTGAAGACGAATCCCCGATGCAGCGGCTCGACGGCGATTCCCCGCGCCTCGTTGCCCCAGATCGGCGGCTGCCGCGACTTGATCGCGATATACTGTTCATAGGTCAGGTTCGAGAAGAAATCCGGCAGGTCGTTCGGCGGCTGCACGAATGGCTTTTTCGCCAGCTGCCGCGCCAGATCGACGACCGCCGCAGGATCGAAGCGCTGATTGTCCCCCATTCTTGCAAAGATCGTAGCCTGCGGCGTCTGCGCGCGCAGGTTAGGCGAAAAGCCAAGGGCGGCGACCGACACGCCGATATAGGCCAGCATGTCGCGCCGGCGGGGATGGGACGGGGAGGATGCCCCCAGCAGAACCGGCACAGCGAAACTCTTGTGTGAACGAGGCTGATAAAGCCAAACAATAGGAACCCGTATACATATCTGCAATCATGAGCGCGAAGTAAACGAGCAGAGGGCGCAATCTGCCCCTGCCCAGATGAACGATTGCCGAATTACCCACTCTGAGCTAGCTGCTCTCGAAACCGCCACCGGACCGATACACTATGACCTCTTCTCCCACGTCCCAGACGGCTTCCCCCCGTAGCTGCCTCGCCATCGTCCTGGCGGCAGGCGAAGGCACGCGGATGAAATCCGACAAGCCGAAGGTCCTGCATGAGATCGCCAATCGGACTCTGGTGAGTCACGTGGTCGCTACCGTCGTGGCGGCCGGCGCCACCGAGGTCGCCGTGGTGGTCGGCCCCGACAGGGACGATGTCGCAAGGGAAGCGCAAAAGATCATGCCGGCGGCCGGAATCTTCGTGCAGCGCGAGCGGCTCGGAACGGGCCATGCGGTGCTGAGCGCAAGGCCGGCGCTGGAAAAGAAGCCGGACGACATCATCGTGGTCTATGCGGATACGCCCCTCGTCAGCGTCGAGACGCTCGAGCGGCTGCGGAGCCCCCTCGCATCCGGAGCGTCGGTGGTGGCTCTCGGGTTCGAGGCGAAGGATCCGACCGGCTATGGCCGCTTCATCATGGCGGGCGATCAGATCCTCGACATCCGCGAGCACAAGGATGCCACCGAGGCGGAGCGGGCGATCTCCCTCTGCAATGGCGGGCTGATGGCCATCCGCGGCGATGTGGCGCTGACCCTTCTCGAAAGGGTCGGCAACAGCAATGCAAAGGGCGAATACTATCTCACGGATATCGTCGCCATCGCTCGCGAGCTCGGACATGCGACGGCTGCCGTCGTTGTCGCGGAGGAGGAGGTGCACGGGGTGAACGACCGCGCCCAGCTCGCGGCCGCCGAACGCATGATCCAGGACCGGCTGCGCCAGGCCGCCATGGCCTCGGGGGTGACCCTGATCGCTCCGGAGACCGTCTTCCTGAGCCACGATACCAAGCTCGGACGGGACGTGGTCGTCGAACCGCATGTGGTCTTCGGCCCCGGAGTCGTGGTGGAGGACCGCGTCGTGATCCACAGCTTCAGCCATCTGGAGGGAGCCCGCATCGCCTCGGGCGCCGCCGTCGGCCCCTATGCGCGCCTCCGTCCGGGCGCTTCCCTCGGCCCCAAGGCTAAGGTCGGCAACTTCGTCGAGATCAAGAACACCGAGCTCGGGGCAGGCGCCAAGGTCAGCCACCTGACCTATCTCGGCGACGCCAGTGTGGGGGCGGAGGTCAACATCGGCGCCGGCACAATCACCTGCAACTACGATGGCTTCGGCAAGTACAGGACCGAGATCGGGGAGGGAGCCTTCGTGGGGTCGAATTCCTCCCTCGTGGCGCCCATCCGGATCGGAAAGGGCGCCTTCGTGGGGTCGGGCTCCGTCATCACGGAGGACGTGCCCGACGATGCTCTCGGCCTCGGCCGCGGGCGTCAGGTCGTGAAGGAAGAGTGGGCAAGCGCCTTCCGCGAAAAAGCCCTGGCGGCGAAACAGAAGTGATACGAGGTGTCACAATCGGTCACGCAAGTTGATTTGAGAGGCCGTTGAAGCCTCGCTAGCAGAGCCACAAGCTTAACGTTCAGCAGTTGTAAGAAGGGCGCCTCGCAGTATGTGCGGAATCGTTGGAATCGTCGGCAAGACCCCCGTCGCGGCACAGATCGTCGAAGCGCTCAGGAGGCTGGAATACCGGGGTTACGATTCCGCGGGCGTCGCGACCCTCGAGGACGGCCGGCTCGACCGGCGGAGGGCCGAAGGGAAGCTGCGCAACCTCGAGGTCAAGCTCTCCCAGGCGCCGCTCTCCGGCATCATCGGGATCGGGCATACCCGGTGGGCGACCCACGGCAAGCCGAACGAGACCAACGCCCACCCCCATGCGACGGACAAGCTGGCCGTCGTCCACAACGGCATCATCGAGAACTTCCGCGAGCTGAAGACCGGGCTGGAGGCCAAGGGCGTCCGGTTCGAGACCGAAACGGATACCGAGGTCGTGGCCCAGCTGGTCACCTATGAAATGCGCCAGGGACGTCCGCCCGTCGAGGCGGTTGCGGTGACGCTTCCGCGCCTGCGTGGCGCCTTCGCCCTGGGCTTCCTGTTCTCCGGCGAGGACGACCTCCTGATCGGCGCCCGCCACGGCGCACCGCTTGCCCTGGGCTACGGCAACGGAGAGATGTATCTCGGTTCGGATGCGCTGGCTCTGGCGCCCTTCACCGACGAAATCACCTATCTGGAGGACGGGGACTGGGCGATCCTGCACCGGACGGGAGCCGATATCCGCGATGAGAGCGGACAGAGGGTGCAAAGGCCGCGCCACAGGATCCCTACCGGCTCCTTCATGGCCGACAAGGGCAATCACCGCCACTTCATGGTCAAGGAAATCCACGAGCAGCCGGAGGTCGTCGGCCGGACCCTCGCTCACTACGTGGATTTCAGCGCCGGACGCGTCGCTCTGCCCTTCGACCTGCCCTTCGACTTCAAGGATCTGAAGCGCCTGTCGATTTCCGCCTGCGGTACGGCCTATCTGGCGGGGCTGATCTCGAAATACTGGTTCGAGCGCCTGGCGCGCATTCCCGTCGAAATCGACGTGGCGTCCGAGTTCCGCTACCGCGAGGCCCCTCTCGAGCCGGGCAGCCTGGCGCTTTTCGTGTCCCAGTCCGGCGAGACTGCCGATACGCTGGCTTCGCTGCGCTATGCCTCCGCCGAGAAGCAGCACACGCTTTCCGTCGTCAACGTACCGACCTCCACCATGGCCCGCGAAAGCGCCGTAGTGGCGCCGACGCTGGCGGGCGTCGAGGTCGGCGTGGCCTCCACCAAGGCCTTCACCTGCCAGCTCTCCGTGCTCCTGTCCCTCGCCATCGCGGCGGGACGGGCGCGCGGCACCCTGAGCGCGGAGGAGGAAAAGGAACTCGTCGATGCCCTGATCGGCGTGCCGGGGCTCATGAGCGAGGCCATGAAGCGCGAACACCAGATCGAGCTTCTGTCCCGCGAGCTATCGAAGGCCAAGGACGTTCTCTATCTCGGCCGCGGCACGTCCTACCCCCTCGCCCTGGAAGGGGCGCTGAAGCTCAAGGAAATCTCCTACATCCACGCCGAAGGCTATGCAGCCGGCGAGCTGAAGCACGGACCCATCGCTCTCATCGACGAGACGATGCCGGTCATCGTCATCGCGCCTCACGATGCGATCTTCGAGAAGACCGTCTCCAACATGCAGGAGGTCGCCGCTCGCGGCGGGCGCATCATCCTGATCACCGACGAGAAGGGTGCCCTGGAGACCGATCTCGACACCATGGCGACCATCGTGATGCCCTCGGCTCACCCGATCGTCGCGCCGATCGTCCACTCGGTTCCGATCCAGCTGCTGGCCTACCACACGGCGGTCTTCATGGGCAAAGACGTGGACCAGCCGCGCAACCTGGCGAAGTCGGTGACGGTGGAGTGAGGATCAGCCCGCCCGCAACAGCCTGATCGCCGAGTCCCGCTCGAACAGGTAGAGCAGGACCCGCAAAGCCTTGCCCCGGTCGCTGACGAGATCGGGGTCGCGGTCGACGATGAGGCGCGCATCGTCGCGCGCCGCCCCCAGGAGGTCGCCGTCGGCTTCCAGGCGGGCGAGCTTGAAGCCCGGCGCGCCCGACTGGCGGGTGCCGAGCACCTCGCCTTCGCCGCGCAGGCGCAGGTCCTCCTCGGCGATCCGGAAGCCGTCCTCGGTCTGGCGCATCATTTCGAGGCGCGCCTGCGCCACCTGTCCGAGCGGCCCCTTGTAGATCAGGAGGCAGGTGGAGGACCGTGAGCCGCGTCCCACGCGCCCGCGCAGCTGATGCAGCTGGGCGAGGCCGAACCTCTCGGCGTGTTCGATCACCATGATGGTCGCGTTCGGCACGTCCACCCCGACCTCGATCACGGTGGTCGAGACGAGGATCTTCGTTTCCCCACGCGAGAAACGCTCCATCGCGGCGTCCTTGTCCCGCCCGGCCATCTTGCCATGCACGAGGCCGACCTCGTCCCCGAAAACCGACCGCAGCTGCTCGTGACGCTCCTCGGCGGCAGCCAGATCGACCGTTTCGGATTCGCCCACGAGGGGGCAGACCCAGTACACCTGATCGCCGTTGGCGATGGCGCGCCCCATGGCGCCGATCACCTCGTCCAGGCGCTCGATGGAGATCAGCTTGGTCGCGATGGGCTTGCGCCCTGCCGGCTTCTCGCTGAGCACCGAGACGTCCATGTCGCCGAAATAGGTCAGGGCCAGGGTTCGGGGGATCGGGGTTGCGGTCATGACGAGGATGTCGACGGCCTCGCCCTTGGAGCCGAGGGCCAGGCGCTGATGCACGCCGAACCGGTGCTGTTCGTCCACAACGGCGATGCCGAGATCGTTGAAGGCGACGCCCTCCTGGAACAGGGCATGGGTGCCGACCGCGATATCGATGCTGCCATCCGCCAGCCCCGCGAGAACCGCCTTGCGGGCCGAGCCCTTCTCGCGCCCCGTCAGCAGGGCCATCGTGAGGCCCGCCTCCTGCGCCAGGGGAGCGATCCGCTCATAATGCTGGCGCGCCAGAATCTCGGTCGGGGCCATGAGAGCCGCCTGCCGCCCGGCCTCGATGGCGCTCGCCATGGCGAGAAGGCCGACCACCGTCTTGCCGGAGCCGACATCCCCCTGGAGCAGGCGCAGCATCTTCTTGTCGGCCACCAGATCGCGGCGGATGTCCTCGACGGCGCTCGCCTGGGAGGCGGTGAGGCCGAAGGGCAGGGAGCGCTTGATCTTCTCGACGAGACGGCCATCGCCCGCATTCACCCGGCCCGGCAGGCGGCGCATCCGGCTGCGCACGAGGGTGAGGGCGAGTTGGGATGCAAGGAGTTCGTCATAGGCCAGACGCCGACGGGCGGGAGACTTGGCGAGAGCCTCCTCGGAGACCTGCGCGGCGCTACCCGGCTTGTGAATGGCGTGAAGGGCAGCGGAGAAATCGGGAAGCCCGTTGCGGTCGAGCCAGGCCGGGTCCTGCCACTCGGGCAGATGAGGCACTCTTTCGAGCGCCGCCCCGACATAGCGCGCGACCATGCGCGAGGAGAGGCCCTCGGTCAGCCCGTAGACGGCTTCGACCGCTGGCAGGTCCGCAATTCCCTTTTCGTCCAGGATACGGTCCGGATGCACCATCTGGCGCATGGATTCCCAGAGTTCGATCTTGCCCGAGACGTAGCGGCGCTCGCCCACCGGCAGCAGCTTTTCGAGCCGGGCCTTCTGGCCGTTGAAGAACACGAGGGTCACGTCGCCGGTCTCGTCCTCGACCAGGATCCGATACGGCGCCCGGCGGCCGGGAGGAGGGGGGCGATGCGCGACGACGGTCACGGAAAGCGTCACCGGTTCCCCGACGGGGGCATCCGCGATGGAGCCCTTCATCTCGCGTGAGACGCCGCCGCTGGGCAGATGAAACAGGAGATCCATCACCCGCGTCGGACGTCCCTGCTCCCCGAGCAGGCGGTCGAGCAGGGGCGCGATCTTGGGTCCGACCCCGGGAAGGGTGTTCGCCGGGGCAAAGAGCGGGTCGAGAATGGAAGGGCGCAAAGACATTCTTATGGGTGGCAAGACGGTTGGAGATGGTTATATAGCGGCCAAGCCGCCTTGAGGCGACGCTATTCATGAACAAATGGAGAATCTTCATGAGCGGAACCACGCGCACGAGCGCCGACCTCGATGTCCGCCGGCGGCAGATCCTGTACCGCGCCTGGCATCGCGGCATGCGGGAGATGGACCTGATCATGGGCCGCTTCGCCGACGCGGAGATCGGAACCCTGACCGACGATGAGCTCACCGAGTTCGAACGGCTGATCGAGGTGCCCGACCGCGACCTGCTCGGCTGGATCACGGGCGAGATTCCGACGCCCGAGAACTACGATACGCCTCTCTTCCGGCGCCTGAAGGGGTTCCACACCCACACCTCGCCGATCCACGTTTGATCCGACCGACCGTTCACGCCGACTGAACCGGGCCGAACGGCCCGCGTTTCCTTTCATCGATTCGACGATTTCCATCATGAAGCCTGCATTGATCCGTGCCTTGGACGCCCTGAAGAAGGGCCAGAGCCTGACGCTTTCCAGCGCGCCGGACGGGTTCGACGCACTCGCGGTCGCCGATCTGGCGCGCGGGCTGTCGGGCCATGTGGAAGGGCCTGCGGTTCTGGTCCATGTGGCGCGGGACGGCCAGCGGCAGCAGAACTTCGCCAACGCTCTCGGCTTCATCGCACCGGAAATCGAGATCCTTCCCTTCCCGGCCTGGGACTGCCAGCCCTACGACCGGGTGTCGCCGAACACCGCCGTCACGGCGCAGCGGATGACCACCCTGGCGCGGCTCGCCCGCTCCAAGACCTCCGAGGAAAAGCCGCGCATCCTCTCGACGACGGTCAACGCTCTCGTCCAGCGCGTGCCGCCCCGGGCGAGAATCGCAGCGGAGACCTTTTCGGCCGCGCCCGGCAACGTGGTCGACACCACCCTGCTGGTGAACTGGCTCGAGACCAACGGCTTCCTGCGGACCGGCACCGTCCGGGATACGGGCGAATACGCCGTGCGCGGCGGCATCATCGATCTCTATCCGGCCGGCCTGCCGAACCCCGTCCGCCTCGACTTCTTCGGCGACGCCCTGGAATCGATCCGGTCCTTCGATCCGGAAACCCAGCGCACCGTCGGCACCCTCCGGTCCCTCGACCTCGTGCCCATGAGCGAGGTCCAGCTCACCACGGAAACGATCAAGCGCTTCCGCCAGGCCTATGTGGCGGCCTTCGGCGCCCCTCGTCGGGACGACCGGCTCTACGAGGCGATCAGCGAAGGGCGGCGCTATCCGGGTCTGGAGCACTGGCTGCCTCTGTTCCACGACCACCTCGACACGCTGCTCGACTACGTGCCGGGCATTCCGGTGGTCTTCGATGCCCTCGCGGACGACGCGGCGGCCGAACGGCTGGCGCAGGTGAAGGATTACTACGACGCCCGGCAGGAGGGCATGGGCCAGAACCAGCCCGGCGTCGCGCCGTATCGCCCCCTGCCGCCGGACGCGCTCTATTTCGCCCCCGGAGAATGGGCGGAACGCACGGCTTCCGTGCCGCTCGCCCGCCTGACACCTTTTGCCCAGCCCGAGACGGAAAGCCGCCTCGTGATCGACTGCGAGGCGCGGCGAGGGCGCAACTTCATCGCCGAGCGGGCCGACGAGAACGCCAATGTCTTCGAGGCCGTGGTTCGCCATATCCGCGGCCTTCAGGGTTCGGGACGCCGCGTGATCCTCGGGGCCTGGTCGGAAGGCTCGCGGGAACGGCTCTGCCATGTCCTGCAGGACCACGATCTGCGGCAGACCCGGCCGATCTCGCGCCTCTCCGAGGCCATGGCCTATCCGCGCAACGAGACGCCCGTCGGCATCTGGCCCCTGGAAGCCGGCTTCGAGACCGGCGATCTCGCGGTCATCAGCGAACAGGACGTTCTCGGCGACCGGCTCGTGCGCCAGAAGCGCAAGTCCAAGCGCCCGCAGGACTTCTTGACCGAGGTCGCGGCCCTGACCCCGGGCGATCTGGTGGTGCATGTGGATCACGGCATCGGCCGCTTCGAAGGCCTGAAGACCATCGAGGCCGCGGGGGCGCCGCATGACTGCCTGGAACTCCACTATGCCGGCGGCGACCGCCTGTTCCTGCCTGTCGAGAACATCGAGCTCCTGACCCGCTACGGATCGGAAGAGACCGAGGTCCAGCTTGACAAGCTCGGCGGCGGCGCCTGGCAGGCGCGCAAGGCGCGCATGAAGCAGCGCATCCGTGAGATGGCGGGCGCCCTGATGAAGATCGCCGCCGCGCGCATCCTGAAGGATGCGCCGCGCCTCGTGCCGCCGGAAGGGCTCTACGACGAGTTCGCGGCCCGCTTCCCCTATGACGAGACCGAGGACCAGCAGAACGCCATCGACGCGGTTCTCGACGATCTCGGCACCGGCCGCCCCATGGACCGGCTCGTCTGCGGCGACGTGGGCTTCGGCAAGACCGAGGTGGCCCTGCGCGCCGCCTTCGTGGCGGCCATGAGCGGCAAGCAGGTGGCAGTCGTCGTGCCGACCACGCTCCTGTCGCGCCAGCACTACAAGACCTTCACGGAACGCTTCCGTGGCCTGCCGCTCAACGTGGCGCAGGCTTCCCGTTTCGTGCCCGCGGCCGAAATGAAGAAGGTGAAGGAAGGGCTGGCGGACGGCTCCGTCGACATCGTCGTCGGCACGCACGCGCTGCTCGGCAAGACGATCAAGTTCAAGGATCTCGGCCTCATCATCATCGACGAGGAGCAGCATTTCGGCGTCAGCCACAAGGAGCGCCTGAAGGAGCTGCGTGCCGAGGTCCATGTGCTGACCCTCTCCGCGACCCCGATCCCGCGCACCCTGCAGCTGGCGCTGACCGGCGTGCGCGAACTCTCGCTCATCACGACCCCGCCGGTGGACCGCCTCGCGGTCCGAACCTTCATCACGCCCTTCGACCCGCTCCTCATCCGCGAGGCGCTGCTGCGCGAGCGCTACAGGGGCGGGCAGGCGTTCTATGTCGTGCCGCGCCTCGACGATCTCGGCGAGGTCAAGGCCTTCCTCGACAAGGAGGTGCCGGAGGCGAAGGTGGCCGTGGCCCATGGACAGATGGCCGCCGGCCAGCTCGAGGACATCATGACCGCCTTCTACGAGGGCAAGTACGACGTCCTTCTCTCCACCACCATCGTGGAATCCGGCCTCGACATCCCGACCGCGAACACCCTCATCGTCCACAGGGCCGATATGTTCGGACTGTCCCAGCTCTACCAGCTGCGCGGACGGGTCGGTCGCTCCAAAACCCGCGCCTACGCCCTGTTCTCGGTGCCGGCCAACAAGCCCCTGACCGTGCAGGCGGAACGGCGCCTCAAGGTCCTCCAGACCCTCGACACGCTCGGAGCGGGCTTCCAGCTCGCATCGCACGACCTCGACATCCGCGGCGCCGGCAACCTGCTGGGCGAGGAGCAGTCGGGGCACATCAAGGAAGTCGGCTACGAGCTCTACCAGCAGATGCTGGAGGAGGCCGTGGCCCAGCTCAAGGCCGGCATCGAGGAGCCCGCCGAGGACCAGTGGTCGCCCACGATCCAGGTAGGCGCGCCGGTGATGATCCCGGAGAGCTATGTCTCCGACCTCCAGCTCCGCCTCGGCCTCTATCGCCGTCTCTCCACCCTTGAGACCGACGCGGAGATCGACGCTTTCGGGGCCGAAATGATCGACCGGTTCGGGCCGCTCCCGTCGGAGGTCGACCAGCTTCTCAAGATCATGGCGATCAAGGTGCTCTGCCGCCGCGCCAACGTGGAGAAGGTCGATGGCGGACCGAAGGGCATCATCGTCTCGTTCCGCGACAACGCCTTCGCCAACCCGAACGGGCTCGTCGCCTACGTGGCCGAGCAGGCCTCCTTCGCGAAGGTGCGCCCGGACATGAAGATCGTCTTCATCCGCGACGTGGAAACGCCGGACGAGCGCATCAAGGCCACCACGGCCATCCTGCGCAACCTGGTCCGGATCGCGGAAAAGAAGGCCGCCTGACGGTGGAAGCCTGGGCCGTCGTCGAGAACGGCGTCGTGACCGGAAGCCACGATGCCGGGCAGATGGTTCCCTGGTGGAGCTTCACGAAGACGGTTCTTGCCGCCGGAGCGCTCGTCCTCGTCCGCGACGGCCTCGCCTCCCTGGACGAGCCTTTGCCCGGTAAGCCCTACACCCTCCGGCAACTCCTCCAGCACCGGTCCGGCCTGGGGAACTACGGTGGGGTCGCGGCCTATCATGATGCCGTCGCCAAGGGGGAAGAGCCCTGGCCCGTGACGATGCTGCTGGATCGGGTCGAAGCCGAACGGCTGCGTTATCGTCCTGGGGAGGGGTGGGAATACTCGAATATCGGCTATCTCTTCGTGCGCCGGTTCATCGAGACCCTCAGCGGGGAGGACATGGACGGCGCCCTGCGCCGCCTCGTCCTTCGGCCGCTCGGAATCGAGCGCGCAAGGGTGGCGCGAGACCGGTCGGACCTCGCCGGCGTCGTCATGGGAGAAGCGCACAGCTACCACCCGGGTTGGGTCTATCATGGATTGCTGGTCGGGCCGGCGGAGGAGGCGGCTATCCTGCTCGACGACCTTCTCAGGGGCGTATTGCTGCCGCCCGACCTGCTGGCCGAGATGTTGCGGGTGTTTCCGCTCCAGGGGCCCATACCGGGACGGCCATGGCAGATTCCCGGCTACGGGCTTGGTCTCACGAGCGGCGAGACCACTGCGGGGGGAAGGGTCGCGGGGCATACCGGAGGCGGTCCCGGCAGCACGATTGCCGTCTATGGCGACCTGTCGGCGCGCCCTCTCCGGACGGCAGCCTTCTTTGCGACGGATGAGGATCAGGCGAAGACGGAGGCCGGGGCCTTCCGTCTTCTCGGGGTATGAAGGCTAGAGATCGGGCGCCGCGACGGCGCGGGTTCCGAGCTGGTTCTGGAGCATCGTCGTGGCTCCGCTGATGCCGCCGGCGACGATGATGGGGATCTTGTCCGAGTCGATGGATTTCCGGAGCCGGTTGGCAAGTTCCAGGAAGCGGCGGCGCTCCGCCCAGTCCGCGTCGCGGGGCATCTGCAGAACGACCGCGACCGGGCTCGGCATCATGGCCAGAACCTCTTCCGTGGCCTCGAGGGGGGCGGTCACGCTGGCATAACCCATCCCCGCCAATTCGGCCGAAAGAGCACTGTCGGGAGCGCGTTCGCCGTTGTCGACGACGAGCACCTGCTGAAAACTTGTCATAGCGATACCTTACGGGAAGGCGGTACGGCATAGATTGAGGTCATGCTCGACAACGCCTTCGGCAGGTATTTGTTTCATCCTGCACCTGAATGGAAGCTCAACGGTTTCCGTTAGGACCTTTCGCGCGCCACTTCAATGGGGTGCGCGCCACCAGGTGTCGATGGAGGCCCCGAAGAGGGGGATCGTGGCGGGCCTCTTCAGGCTGCTGTCATAGGCAAGCCATTGCTCTCCAACATAAAACAGCGGAACCACGTAGAAGCCCGACAGCAGGAGGCGGTCGAGCGCCCGCACCGTGGAGACGAAGTCCTCACGGCTTCTCGCCTCGAGAAGAGCCTCGATCATGCGGTCGATGGCCGGTGATGCGGCCCCGGCATAGTTCAGGGAACCGCTCCTTTCGGCCGCGCCGGAACTCCAGCGGTTACGCTGCTCGTTGCCGGGGGAGGCGGAGGCCGGCCAGACCCACTGCACCATGTCGAAATCGAACTGGGCCAGCCGGCGCCAGTACTGCACGTCGTCCACCAGCCGCACCCGCGCCTGGATTCCGACGCGACCGAGGGACTGGGAGAAGTTCAGGGCAAGGCGCTCCTGCTGACGGGAATTGACCAGCATCTCGAACGCAAAGGGCTCGCCGGTGGCCTGTTTGCGCAGCATGCCGCCGTCGAGCGTCCATCCCGCCTCGCCGAGGAGGGCGAGCGCGTGGCGCGCCGTGTCGCGGTCGCGTCCCGAGCCGTCGGAGGAGGGCGGAGCCCACCGTCCCTCCAGGATGTCCTCCCGGACGGCGCCGGGATAAGGCGCGAGAAGCTCCCTCTCCCGCCCGCCCGCCGGACGTCCGGCCGAGGACAGGTCGGACCCCGCGAAGTAGCTGTCGGACCGCGTGAGCAGGCTGAAATACAGGTTGCGGTTCACCCACTCGAAATCGAACAGGTAACCGAGCGCCTCCCGGACCTTCGGATCGCTGAAATGCGGCCTGCGGGTATTGAAGACGAAGCCGTTCATGCCCTTGGGCAGGCGGATGGGCACGCCCTCGCGGGCAATGCGGCCGGACCGGACCGCGGGGATGTCGTAACCCGTGGCCCAGCGGCTGGCGTCTCCCTCAATCCGGAAATCATAAAGTCCCGCTTTGAAAGCCTCGAACAAGCTGTTGGCATCGCGATAGAAATCGTAGCGGATCTCGTCGAAGTTGTAGAGGCCGCGCGTGACGGGCAGGTCGTTGCCCCAGTAATCGGCCCGGCGTTTGAGGACGACCCGCTCACCGGGTCTCACCTCGGAAATGGCGTAGGGCCCCGACCCGAGCGGGGGCGTGAGGGTCGTCCTGTCGAACGTCTCCGGATCGGTCGCATGGGCGGCGAAGATCGGCATCATCGCGATGATCAGGGGCAGTTCCCGGTCGTTGGAACCGGAGAGGTCGAACCGGATCCGCTGGGGGCTCTCGATATACACCGCCTTCACCTGGCCGAAGCTCGAGCGATGGAACGGCTTCCCGTGCTTCTTCAGGAGCTCGAAGGTGAAGCGCACGTCCTCCGCCGTCAGAGGATGGCCGTCGGAAAACCGGGCCCTGGGATCGAGATTGAAGGTGATCGAGCTGCGGTCGTCCGGCATCTCCGCCGAGCGGGCGACCAGCCCGTAGAGGGTGAACGGCTCGTCCTGAGAGCGAATCATCAGGCTCTGGAGCACGTAGCGGGGAACCACGTCCGGCGCGACGCCGAGGACGATGAGGGGATTGAGGCTGTCGAAGGTGCCCTGGAGCGCCAGCACGATTCGCCCGCCCTTCGAAGCATCCGGGTCGGCATAGGGCAGGTGAGGGAAGTCCGGTTCGAGGGCGGGTTCCCCATGCATGGCGATACCATGCCGCAGCGCCTCGGCCGCCGCAGCCGGGCACAGCCCCAGGCCCACCCCTGCAGCGAGCGCGAGAATCCGAAGGAAATGTCTCAGTTTGCGGCCCATGGCGCCCCTGGCAGAACACAGCGCTTTCCGGGACTGGATATTATAAAGAAAGTTGCCCCGGGCGACTGGAAACATACCTCATGAAAGGTTAAAGGAGCGCCACACGTCATGTCTTCGCCTTAATCGGCAAAGATTCAACCGTTCCAAGATGGTGACGAACAAAGCCGGGTTAAACGGCTGTTTCATGACCCGACCTTTCGACTGAAGAGGATCAACGACATGTCAATCGCGACACGCCTCGCGAGCCTGGGGGGCACCCGCGGTCTGGCGACAGCCATGGCCCTTCTCCTGGCTGCACCCGCTCTCGCGCAAACCGCTCCGGCGCAGCGCCCGGCCGCTCCGGCCCAGCAGGGCCAGCAGGCTCCTCAGGCACAGCAGGCCCAGCAGACCGGCCCGATGGTCGTTCAGGTGAAGGCCGAGCCGTCCCAGCCGGAATGGACCAAGGTTTGCGGCAAGGATCAGGCCAACAACGCCGAGATCTGCTACACCACCCGCGACTTCGTGTCGGATCAGGGTCAGCCGGTGCTCGCCATGGCGCTCTATGACGTCAAGGGCGCGCAGCCGCAGAAGATCGTCCGTTTCGTGATGCCGCTCGGCCTGCTCCTGCAGCCCGGCCTCCGCTTCACGGTCGACCAGGGTCAGCCGACCCCGGGCCGGTACGTGATGTGCCTTCCGAACGGCTGCTTCGCCGAAGCCCAGGTCAAGGACGACTTCGTCGCCGCCCTCAAGAAGGGTGCCAACCTGAACGTCAGCGTCCAGAACCAGATGGGCCGCGAGATCACCTTCGCCGTTCCGGCTGCCGGCTTCGCCAAGGCTTTCGACGGCCCGCCGATCGACCCGAAGGTTCTCCAGGAGCAGCAGAAGAAGCTCCAGGAAGAGCTCGAGAAGCGCTCCGAGGAGCTCCGCAAGCAGCTCAGCAGCGGCGCCGGCGCTGGTGCCGCTCCGGCTGCCGGAGCCCCGGCTGCGCCGGCCGCTCCGAAGCCGTAAGCAATCGCCTCAAGAGGCAAAAAGAAACGCCGGGCTTCTCGCCCGGCGTTTTCGTTTGTTCCTGCCGTCTTCAGTTCGCAAGGGTCGGATGCGCCCGATAGATGCCGTTTTTGTCCCGGACGAACATCTCCTTGATGAGAGGATTGCGCAGCGGTTCGTCGGAATGGTCGGGAAGCAGATTCTGCTCTGAAACGTAGGCGATGTATTCGGTTTCCGCGTTCTCGGCGAAGAGGTGATAGAATGGCTGGTCCTTGTGAGGCCTGATTTCCTCCGGGATCGAAAGCCACCATTCCTCGGTGTTGTCGAATTCCGGATCCACATCGAAGATCAGCCCCCTGAACTCGAAGTGTCGATGCCGCACCACCTGGCCGATCGCGAATTTTGCTGAACTCGCTTTCATGATCGTAACTCCTTGATCGGAATATAGAGACGGCGGCTGGAAACTCCAAACGCGGCCCTCGTCACGATCAGGAGAGCCGGTCCGAGGGATGCGTTCCGGGACTGCCGGGCTTCCCGCAGGCGGGATTGCCGCGCGGGTCGAAGCTTGTCAGAAGGAGCCTCCTGTGACTGCCGCCCGGAGGCCGCGATGTCCGACCTGATCGGGCTCTTCAACCTGCTCGCCCCTTTCTTCGGGCTGATCGGCCTCGGCTTCTATTGCGGCAAGTTCGTCAAGCAGCCGGAATCCGGGCTCGCCTGGATGCAGTTCTTCGTCATCTACATCGCCCTGCCGTGCCTGTTCTTCCGGCTGATCGCCGACAAGCCGCTGGACCAGCTGACCAACTGGCCTTTCATTGCGGCCACGACCCTGGCCACCCTTTGCGCCTTCGCGCTCTCGTTCGCCACCGGCTGGCGGCACACGAAGGACCTGCCGCAATCGGTCATGCAGGGGGTCGCCGGGTCCTATTCCAACATCGGCTATATGGGGCCGCCCCTGGTCCTGGCGGCCATCGGCCAGGCGGCCAGCGCGCCGGTCGTCCTCATCTTCGTGTTCGACAACCTGCTGCTGTTCTCCCTCATTCCGCTGCTGATGTCCGTGGCCGGTGTCGAGAAGCTCAGCCTGGGAGCCACGATCCGCCGGATCGTCTGGCGCATCCTCACCCATCCCTTCAACGTGGCGACGGCCCTCGGAGTGGCGGCGAGCTACCTCCATCTCACCCTGCCGGGGCCGGTGAACCAGATCGTCACCTGGCTCTCCGGGGCGGCCGCTCCCTGTGCCTTGTTCATCCTCGGGGTCACCGTCGCGATGCGGCCGCTGCTGCGCATTCCCGGCGAGGTGCCGATCCTCGTCCTGATCAAGCTGGTCCTGCACCCGATCCTGGTCTGGGTCCTGCTCTCCGCCGTGGGCGATTTCGGCGCGACCTGGACCTATGCCGCGCTGACCATGGCGGCGCTTCCGCCCGCCCTGAACATCTTCGTGATCTCGACCCAGTACAATGTGGGCGTCGAGCGCGCCTCGGCCTGCGTCCTGATCGGCACGCTCGTCTCGATGGTGACGCTGACCGGGCTGCTCTACCTCGTCAGCACCGGCATTCTGCCCTACGACCTCTTCCCTTAACCCGCCGGTTCGGCCTGCATCAGGCGTGGAGCCCCGACCTGGGGAAGCACGCCTTCGCGCATCACGGCCCGCCGTAAGGGGCCGATGTTGCTGAGCGCCAGCAATCCCGCGCCCCTGAGGAAGTCGGCCGGGATGAGGCCCGTCAGCAGCGTCCGGTTGAGGCTGTCGACGGCCGCCGTGCGCAGGCGGACATCCAGGTCCCGGCCGCGCTGGTAGCGCCGCAGGGTCTCGTCCGCCCCGGGATCGTGTCCTTCGTCGCCGGCATCCACCACCGCATCGCGCAGGGCGGCCACGTCGCGGAAGCCCAGGTTGAGCCCCTGGGCGCCGATGGGCGGGAACACGTGCGCAGCCTCGCCCACAAGGGCCAGCCGGGCGGAATAGTAGCGCGAGACCGAAAGACCGCTCATCGGCACGAGGCCGCGCGGCCCGTCTATCCGCATCGCGCCGAGTAGGGATTGGGCCTGCGCCTCGATCCTACGCGCCAGCGCCGCATCGTCGAGCGCGGCCAGGCGCTGAGCCTCCTCGGAGCGGGTGACCCAGACCAGGCTCGAACGGCGGCCGGGGAGGGGAACCAGGGTGAAGGGCCCGTGGCGGGTGTGGAACTCGGTCGAGGCTTCCCGGTGGTCCCTGTCATGGGAGAGGATCGCCGTCACGGCCGATTGGGGATAGGACCAGGTCCTGACCTCGATCCCGGCGATCTGTCGGAGCTTGGAGTTCCTCCCGTCGCCGGCCACCACGAGGCGCGCCTTCACCTCCCCGCCATCCTGCAGCGACACGACGGCGTAGTCGGCGGCGGCCCGGAAGCCATCGGCGTGGCGGGGGATCATCGTCAGCGGCTCGTGTCGCCCGGCGACCGCGGCGAGCCTCTCCACGAGAGTGGCGTTCTCGACATTCCAGCCGAAGGCATCGAGCCCGATCTCCCCGGACGTGAAGGAGACCGGCGGCGGCCGGAACAGGCTGCCGGTATCGTCGACGATCCGCATGGTCTCGAGCGGCGCGGCCTCGCGTCTGAGCTCCGGCCAGGCGCCCAGGGCGTCCAGAAACCGGATCGACCCGTTGAGGAGCGCCACCGTACGGCCGTCCCTGCGGGTGTCCAGGCTTCCGATCAGGGCCGTCCGATAGCCGTCCCGGGCGAAGGCGAGGGCGGCGCTCAGGCCGACGGCCCCAGCGCCGACGATGGCGATGTCATGGATCTCTTCGCTCAAGACGTCCCTCACGACCAAATGTTGCCGACCGGTTGCAGACTCACAATAAACGATGCATTCGCCATTGCCGACCGGTGCGGCCCGTCCCTATGATCGTTCCGCACAGGCAGTCATCAACGGATCTGTCGCTTCCGCCAACCCTTCAAGTCAGAGTCGCAGTGCGTGCAGGCAGACGTTTCACCCACGGAACCTCCCCTCGTCGAGCTGAGAGGGATCAGCAAGCGCTACGGCGAACTTCTGGCCAATGACGGGATCGATCTGAGGATCGAGCCGGGGGAGATCCACGCGCTCCTGGGCGAGAACGGCGCCGGCAAGTCCACCCTGGTCAAGATCCTCTATGGGGTGATCGAACCGACCGCGGGCGAAATCCTCTGGGAAGGCCGCCCCGTTTCCATCGCCTCGCCGGTCGAGGCGAGGGCGCTCGGCATCGGGATGGTGTTTCAGCACTTCTCCCTTTTCGACGAGCTGACGGTTGCCGAGAACATCGCGGTCGCGCTTTCCAGCGATTGGAGCCTCGCCACCGTCAGGAGCAGGCTCGGCGACATCAGCCGGGCCTACGGCCTCGCCCTCGAGCCGGACCGGGCAGTGTGGACCCTCTCGGCGGGCGAGCGGCAGCGCATCGAGATCGTGCGGTGCCTCTTGCAGAATCCACGCCTTCTCATCCTCGACGAGCCGACTTCGGTGCTCACGCCGCAGGAGGCCGAGCACCTCTTCGTCACCCTGGACAAGCTCTCCGCCGACGGCTGCTCCATCCTCTACATCTCCCATAAGCTGGAGGAGGTGCGCCGCCTTTGCCGGCGGGCCACCATCCTGAGGGGCGGCCGCGTCGTGGGAGCCATCGACCCGCGCGAGCGCAGCGCCCGCGAGATCGCGGCTCTCATGGTCGGGAACGAGGTCGGGGAGGTCCGCACCGGCACGGCCCATGCGCCCAAGGGGGAGATGCTGCGCGTCACGAACCTGACCCTGCCTCCGGCAGGTCTCCACGGTCAGGCGCTGCACGGCATCGGTCTGGTGGCCCATGCGGGCGAAATCGTCGGCATTGCCGGCGTCGCCGGCAACGGCCAGAGCGAGCTTTTCGCGGCGCTGTCCGGAGAGCGCCCGACCGAGAGTGCGGACACCATCGCCATCGACGGAAGGCCCTGCGGCACCGCCGGCGTCGATGCCCGTCGCCGCCTGGGCGCAGCCTTCGTGCCGGAAGAGCGGCTCGGCCACGCGGCGGCCCCCACCCACCGCCTGAGCGAGAACACGCTGATTTCGCACGCGGCGGCGGAGGTGAGCCGCTCGGGCTTCATCCTCGTGAACGCCGCCAGGCGCCTGGCCGGGGCCATCGTCAAGAGCTTCGACGTACGCACGCCCGAAGGCGACCCGCAGGCGCGCAAGCTGTCGGGCGGCAACCTCCAGAAGTTCGTCATCGGCCGAGAGATCATCCGGCGCCCACGCCTCCTGATCGTCGACCAGCCGACCTGGGGCGTGGATGCGGGCGCCGCCCGCCTCATCCGTCAGGCGCTGGTGGACCTCGCCCGGGAGGGCAGCGCGGTCGTGGTCATCAGCCAGGACCTCGACGAGCTGTTCGAGGTGGCGGACCGCATGGCCGTCATTCATCACGGGCGGCTGAGCGCCCTGAGACCCATCAGCGAATGGACGAAGGAAGCCGTAGGCCTCGAAATGCTTGGAGTATCCCAGTCCCAGGGGGCGGCTCATGCGGTTTGAGCTGACGCCCCGGACGAGCGTATCCCCTGTCCTCAGGGCGCTTGCGCCTGTTGCGGCCTTTATCACCGCGTTCCTGATCGCAGGTTTCGTCATCTGGCTGATGGGCCGCTCGCCCGTCGCCGCCTTCGAGGTCTACGTCACCCAGCCTCTGAGCGATTCCTGGGCTTTGCAGGAATTGCTCGTGAAGGCGACGCCTCTGGCCCTCATCGCCATCGGTCTCGCCTATTGCTTCCGCGCCAATTTCTGGAACATCGGGGCCGAAGGCCAGTACGTCATGGGAGCCGTGCTCGGAAGCTGGCTCGCGCTCACGACCCACGGCACGGAGGCGGGATTCTGGGTGCTCCCCGCGATGCTCGCGCTCGGCATGGTCGGCGGCGCCGCCTACGGGCTGATCCCCGCCTTCCTGAAGACCCGCTTCGGCGTCAGCGAGATTCTGACCAGTCTCATGCTGGTCTACGTGGCGCAGCTGACCCTCGACTATCTGGTGCGCGGTCCCTGGCGCGACCCGCAGGGCTTCAATTTCCCGCAATCGGTCACGTTCGATCCGGCCGCGACCCTGCCGCCGGTGATGGAGGCCAGCCGGGTGCATTACGGGACGGTCTTCGCGGTCATCGCCGTCCTCGTCACCGCGGTCGTGCTGGGGCGCACGCTGTTCGGCTATCGCCTCCGGCTCACCGGCGATGCTCCGCGCGCGGCCCATTTCGCCGGCTTCAGCGCCCGGACGACGACCATGGCGGTCTTCGCCATCTCGGGCGGTCTCGCGGGTCTGGCCGGAATCGGCGAGGTGTCGGGGCAGATCGGCCAGCTCCAGCCGTCGATCTCCCCCGGTTACGGCTTCACCGCCATCACCGTGGCCTTCCTCGGGAGGCTCAACCCCATCGGAATCCTGGTCGCCGCGCTGGTCGTGGCGCTGACCTTCATCGGCGGGGAGAGCGCGCAGATCATGCTGAAGCTGCCGCTGGACCTGACCCAGGCCTTCCAGGGCATCCTGCTCCTGTGCGTGCTCGCAGCCGATGCGCTCGTCAGCTACCGCGTCCGTCTCGTCACCCGGGGAGGGGGCAAATGACCACCTTCGAAGCCATTCTGCTGACGATCGTCACCGCCTCGACACCTCTCCTCATCGCCGCTCTGGGAGAGCTGGTAACGGAGCGCTCCGGCGTCCTCAACCTCGGGGTCGAGGGCATGATGGCCATGGGGGCCGCCTGCAGCTTCGCCGCGGCCGTCACTTTCGACTCCACGCTCCTGGGCGTTGCGGCGGGCATCGTGGCCGGCGCCCTCATGGCGGCGCTCTTTGCCCTCGTGGTCCTGGGCTTCGCCGCGAACCAAGTCGGCTCGGGTCTTGCCTTGACCATTCTCGGGCTGGGTCTGGCCGGCCTCATCGGCGCCCCCTTCGTGGGCGCACGTCGCGACCCGGTGCCTCCTGTGGACATTCCGGTTCTTAGCGATCTGCCCGTGATCGGCCGCCTCTTTTTTGAGCAGGATCTGTTCGTCTACGCGTCCATCGCCCTCACGATTTTCGTGGCCTACTACCTGAACAGGACCCGCTCCGGCCTGATGCTCCGCTCCATCGGCGAGAACCACGGCTCCGCCCACGGTCTCGGCCTTCCGGTCTGGCGGGTGCGCTTCCTGGCAATCCTGTTCGGCGGCGCCTGCTCGGGTCTCGCGGGGGCGTATCTCGCCCTCGTCTATACCCGCTTCTGGTCTCCGGGAATGACCGCAGGCCGCGGCTGGATCGCCCTGGCACTCGTCGTCTTCGCCGCCTGGAGGCCCGGCTGGGCGCTGATCGGCGCCTACATCTTCGGGGCTGCGACCGTGCTTCAGCTGCACGCCCAGGCCGCCCAGTTCGGCGTCCCTTCGCAGGTGCTGTCGGCGGTGCCCTACGTGGCCACGATCCTTGCCCTGCTGCTCCTGTCCATCCGGCGCGGCCGGGCTATCGGAGCGCCCGGATCCCTGGGCTTGCCATTCGTGCCTGACCGGTAATCAATGTGATGATATTGTGAGCATCCGGATACTTGCCAGGAATGCCTGGACCTGCAACGGATGATCGGAACCTAACCCTAGGGGAGTAAATATGTTTTCACGGAGTCTCATCGGCATCGCGGTCGGGGCGGCAGCCCTGGCGGTGGTCTCGGGCGGCGCGGTTGCGCAGCCGAAGGACAAGATCAAGGTCGGCTTCATCTATGTCGGTCCGGTGGGCGACCACGGCTGGAGCTATCAGCACGATGTGGGTCGCCAGGCCATCGAGAAGGCCCTGGGCGACAAGGTCGAAACCACCTTTGTGGAAAGCGTGCCGGAGGCCGATTCCGAGCGCGCCATCGAGCAGCTCGCCCGTACCGGCCACGACCTGGTCTTCACGACCTCGTTCGGCTTCATGGAGCCGACCCTGAAGGTCGCCAAGCGTTATCCCAAGGTCAAGTTCGAGCACGCGACCGGCTTCAAGCGCGCCCCGAACGTGTCCACCTATGCCGCCAAGTTCCACGAGGGCCGCTACATCATCGGTCAGATCGCGGGCAAGATGTCCAAGACCGGCACCATCGGCTATGTGGGCGCCTTCCCGATCCCCGAGGTGGTGGCGGGCATCAACGCCTATTTCCTCGGCGCTCAGTCCGTGAACCCGAACATCAAGCTCAAGGTGGTCTGGGCGAATTCCTGGTACGATCCCGCCAAGGAGGCCGACGCGGCCAAGGCGCTCCTCGATCAGGGCGTGGACGTGATCGCCCAGCACACGGACAGCCCGGCCCCGCTGCAGGCGGCAGAGGCGCGCGGCAAGCTGGGCTTCGGTCAGGCTTCCGACATGGAGCGCTTCGCCCCGAAGGCGCAGCTCACCGCCATCATCGACGACTGGTCGAAGTACTATGTGGACCGCGCCAAGGCGGTTCTCGACGGGACCTGGAAGTCTCAGGACACCTGGGGCGGCCTGGATGCCGGCATGGTCGTCATGGCTCCCTACAAGAACATGCCCGACGACGTGAAGAAGATGGCCGAGGAGACCGAGGCCGCGATCAAGTCCGGCACGCTCAACCCGTTCAAGTGCCCCATCGTGAAGCAGGACGGCACCGAGGTGGAGTGCAAGGGCAACGGCGCCCTTTCGGACGAGCAGATTCTCGGCATGAACTTCTACGTGAGGGGCATCGACGACACGCTGCCGCAATAAGCGTCGGTTCCGCGCATACGGGAGGCGGCCGAGTGATCGGCCGCCTTTTTTCTTGTCCCGAATCCGGCCATCCTGGCGCCGCAACCGCAGACCGGCAGAAGGTGAGATGACCAGCGAGACGACGTTGACGCCGACCGAGACCGACATCCTCATCGTGACCGACGTTCAGTACGATTTCCTGCCCGGCGGCGCTCTCGCCGTTCCGGACGGGGACGCGGTGATCGCTCCCATCAACCGGCTGGCGCAGGCATTCCGCCATGTTCTGCTGACGCAGGACTGGCACCCTCCGGGCCACACCTCCTTCGCGTCGAGCCATCCGGGCAGGAAGCCCTTCGAGGTGATCGAGCTGGATTACGGCCCGCAGGTTCTCTGGCCGGATCACTGTATCCAGGCCACGCCGGGCGCCGAGATTTCACGGGATCTCCATATCCCGCACGCCCAGCTCGTCATCCGGAAAGGCTACGATCCGAAGATCGACAGCTATTCGGGCTTCATCGAGGCCGACCGGAAGACCTCGACGGGATTGGCCGGCTATCTGAAGGAGAGGGGCTTCCGGCGCGTCTTCTGCACGGGCCTCGCCCTCGATTTCTGCGTTCACTGGACGGCGCTGGACGCGAAGGCCGCCGGTTT
This sequence comes from Microvirga sp. GCM10011540, assembly GCF_042650665.1. Classification (NCBI taxonomy): domain Bacteria; kingdom Pseudomonadati; phylum Pseudomonadota; class Alphaproteobacteria; order Hyphomicrobiales; family Methylobacteriaceae; genus Microvirga; species Microvirga sp. GCM10011540. Next base: position 42,033 of record NZ_JBHSBQ010000012.1, read on the forward strand.
CGACACCTACGTGATCGAGGACGCCTCGCGGGCCATCGACACGAACGGGTCCCTGGCCCGCGCCCGGGACGACCTGAGAACTGCCGAGGTCCACACCATACGGAGCTCCCAGATCGTCACGGTATGACGGGGGCGGCGGTCAGACGGCCGTTCCGTGCAGGTCGTACTCGTCCGAGCGCTCGATCCTGACGTCCACTATCTCGCCAGCCTTCAGCGGCCGGCTGGCCGCCACGTAGACAACGCCGTCGATCTCGGGAGCGTCGTACTTGGTCCGCCCGGTGGCGACGGTCGCCCCCGGCTCGTCGATGATGACCGGCAGGGTCTTGCCGACGCGGCCCTTGAGCAGCTTGGCGCTGACCTTCTGCTGGGTCTGCATGAAGCGGTGCCAGCGCTCCTCCTTCACCTCCGGGGGAACCGGATTGGCGATGTCGTTGGCGGGTGCGCCCTGGACCGGCTCGTACTGGAAGCAGCCGGCGCGGTCGATCTTCGCGTCCTTCAGCCATTGCATCAGGAAATCCACGTCCTCTTCCGTCTCGCCGGGGAAGCCGACGATGAAGGTGGAGCGGATCGCGAGGTCCGGGCAGATCTCGCGCCATTTCCTAATGCGCTCCAGGGTCTTCTCCTGGTTGCCGGGGCGGCGCATGGATTTCAGAACACTCGGCGAGGCGTGCTGGAAGGGGATGTCGAGGTAGGGCAGGATCTTGCCCTCCGCCATGAGCGGGATGACCTCGTCCACATGCGGATAGGGATAGACGTAGTGCATCCGGACCCACATGCCGAGGTCGCCCAGTTCCTTGGCGAGTTCATAGAACCGGGTGCGGACCTCGCGGTCCTTCCACAGGCTCGGCTGGTACTTGATGTCGAGGCCGTAGGCGCTGGTATCCTGCGAAATGACCAGGAGCTCCCTGACGCCGGCCCGGGCCAGCTTCTCCGCCTCGCGCAGCACGTCGCCGATGGGGCGGCTGACGAGATCGCCGCGCAGCTTGGGAATGATGCAGAAGGTGCAGCGGTTGTTGCAGCCCTCCGAGATCTTCAAGTAAGCGTAATGGCGCGGCGTGAGCTTCACGCCCTGGGGCGGCACCAGATCGACGAACGGGTCGTGCGCGGGCGGGGCGGCCTTGTGAACCGCCGTGACCACGGACTCGTAGGCCTGAGGGCCGGTGATCGCGAGGACGTTGGGGAATTGGTCGCGGATCTGCTCCGGTTCGGCCCCCATGCAGCCGGTCACGATGACCTTGCCGTTCTCGGCCATGGCCTCGCCGATGGCCTCGAGCGACTCGGCCTTGGCGCTGTCCAGGAAGCCGCAGGTGTTGACGATGACCACATCGGCCCCGTCGTGTTTCTTGGTCAGCTCGTAGCCCTGGGCACGCAACTGGGTGATGATGCGCTCGGAATCGACAAGGGCCTTCGGGCAGCCCAGGGACACGAACGAGACTTTCGGCGCGGGAGCATTCATCCGCCAAATCCACTCTAAAAAGCTTGTACTGAGATCCGCAAGGCGCCCGCCTAAGGCCGCATCGGCGCGAAATCATGGCGGAGAGGGTGGGATTCGAACCCACGGTAGGCTTGCACCTACGGCGGTTTTCAAGACCGCTGCCTTAAACCACTCGGCCACCTCTCCGGAGATGATGTGGCCTGCTCGCGCAGGCCTTCGCTCTCATGGTTGGAGGCTGTCTAAGGCCGCAGGCCCAGTCCCGTCAACTCACAGCATCTTCATCCCGTGGCGGACGAGGCGAACGGCCCGGGTCGCAGTGGCCGGAGCCAAATTGCCGCGCCGGCGGAAGACGTGGTTAAGGCAGCCCTCATGGAGGAGCGCTACAGATCAACGCCGAGCTGCAACGGTTCTCGCCAAACCTTTGATTCGACAGAACAATTCGCCCACGGCTGCCGCATGAGCCGGAAACAGGAAGTGCGAGGGAATCCGGCCCATGTCGTCAGCCGGCCTGGCCGTAACGCAGGGACGTTTCCTCAGGCGATAAATCAACGGATACGAACAAGCCACGGATTAACCTTGACAATAATGTATTCGAAATAAAATATCGCTTTCCCAAGCGTGACCATTGACAAGCGCTGCCGTTTAACTTCTTTTTAAGCACCAGAAAGCACTCTGGCGGGAAGTTTCGGACAGACTCCGGGCCGCCGCAGAAGTGCGGGTGAGGGGATGCAAGACGACATGCATTGGAATCGCACCGGTTCGACGGAGCTGATGGCGCGCGCCGCCTCGTTCAATCATTTGGCTCTTCTTCGTATCGCAGGCGTTACCGCCATTGCGCTGACCGTGGCCAATTGCTCCTCCAACGTCCGTGGTGGAATCGATCCCAAATACGGCGTCGCCCCGAGCCCGAAGGTCGTTGCGGACGGAAAGCCCGTTCCGAAGGGCGGCGGACGCCGGATGGTGGGCAAGCCCTATACCGTGGCGGGCCGCACCTACATGCCCAAGGAAAATCCCGAATATGAGCGGGAAGGACTGGCGTCTTGGTACGGCCCGAACTTCCATGGCCGCATGACCGCCAATGGCGAGATCTTCGACCGCGATTCGATTGCCGCCGCCCATACGACGATGCCGCTGCCGAGCTATGCCCGCGTGACGAACATGCAGAACGGTCACTCGATGATCGTCCGCGTGAACGACCGCGGCCCCTTCCACGGCAACCGCATCATCGACGTCTCCGAACGGGCGGCGATGGCCCTCGGCTTCAAGCGCCAGGGCACCGCACGGGTGAAAGTGGAGTATGTCGGCCGCGCCTCGACCAACGGCAGCGACGACCGGATTCTCCTGGCGAGCCTCCGGACCGACGGCATGCCGGCGACGCTGACCAACACGGCCCCGACCATGATCGCCGAGGCGACCCCGCGGCCGAACGCCCCCCGGCAGACCATTCCTCTGCGCAGCTACGAGCCTGCCGACGGAGCGGACGAAACGCCCCGCGCTCCGTCCGCGGCACCGCAGACCCTCGCCTCCGCCGGCGCTGCCCGGGCCCCGATGGCAGGTTCGGTCCCGCTTCCGCCGGAGCGGCCCTTCGATCTGGGGACCATCCCCAGCGCCGCCACGCCGGTCCCCGTGGCCAGCCTCGGCTCGCAGGCGCTGCCGCCTTCGCGCCCGGTCCTGGCCGGCCTCTACTACACGGCGCCGGCAGCCTCGAAGCCCGGTTTCCAGAAGAGCAACGGCTTCAGCACGCTCGATCAATCGCGGTTCGTGCGCTGACACACGGAGGAGGGCGTCCACAGGGCATCCTCCGCTCCGGCGTTGATTTGTGCTTGACGCGCCACAGATTCCCTCTCTCCTAACGGAAGAGCTTGGAATTCTTTACGATGCGTCAATTTCATATCCGTCAGATAGCGATCACCTTGGGTCTTCTGTTCAGCGCGATGACCCTGGCGGCCGGTTTGCCGCAGGCCGCGCGGGCTCAGAACTTCCAGACGCTTGCACCGACCGCCGTCCTGATCGATGCGGATTCGGAGGCCGTGCTGTTCGAGAAGAACGCGGACGAGCTGGTGGCGCCCGCGAGCATGGCCAAGATCATGACGGTCGAGATCGTCTTCAACGAGTTGAAGAACGGCCGGCTGACCATGGACACCGAGTTCACCGTCTCGGAGAACGCTTGGCGCACGGGCGGGGCGGCCTCGGGCGGGTCCGCCATGTTCGCCAAGGTCAACAGCAGCGTTCGGGTAGAAGACCTTCTGCGCGGAATCATCGTGCAGTCCGGTAACGATGCCGCGATCGCCATCGCCGAGGGTCTTTCGGGAACGGAGGAGAACTTCGCCCGCCGCATGAACCAGAGGGCGAAGGAACTGGGCCTGACACAATCGACCTTCCGCAACGCCACCGGCTATGGGCACCCCGAACAGAAGGTGACGGTCAGGGAGTTGGCGAAGCTCGCGCTTCACATCATCGAGACCTATCCCGACCTCTACCAGATCTTCGCGGAACGCGAGTTCACCTGGAACAAGATCCGCCAGCAGAACCGCAATCCTCTGCTCGCCATGGACATCGGCGCGGACGGCCTCAAGACCGGCCACATCAACGAATCCGGCTACGGCCTCGTCGCCTCCGCCGTTCAGAACGGGCAGCGCCTCATCCTCGCGGTCAACGGCCTCAAGAGCTCCAAGGATCGTGCCAACGAGACCCGCAAGCTCCTGGAATGGGGCTTCCGCGCCTTCGAGTCGCGTCAGCTCTTCGACAAGGGCCAAGTGGTTGGGGAAATTCCCGTTTACGGCGGCGACCGGCGCTCGCTGCCGCTTGTCGCCAAGAAGCCGGTTCGGGTACTCGTCAATCGCGGTGAAGAGGAGCGGGTCACCGCCCGAATCGTCTATACGGGACCGTTGAAGGCTCCGATCCAGAAGGGAACCGAAGTGGCCCGTATCCAGGTCGACCGCGGCGACACCAGGGCTCTCGAGATGCCCCTCTATGCCGATGGCGACGTCCAGGTGGGCACCCTCAGCCAGCGCGCGCTGGACGGGCTCCTGGAGATGAGCACGGGCTGGGTCCGCCGCGCGTTTTCGAGTGTTGTCGATAATATTTGATGGCCGGCTATTTCATCACATTCGAAGGCGGGGAGGGGGCCGGAAAGTCGACGCAGATCGACCGGCTCCGCCGCCGGCTGGAACAGCTCTCCCACCCCGTCGTCGTCACCCGCGAGCCGGGGGGCTCCGCCTATGCCGAGCAGATCCGCTCCTTCATCCTGAGCGGACAGGCCAAGCGGCTCGGCCCCTTCGCGGAAGCCCTGCTTTTCGCAGCTGCCCGCATCGACCACCTCGACAAGACCATCGAGCCCGCCCTCAAGAGCGGAACCCATGTGCTGTGCGACCGCTTCGCCGATTCCACGCGCGCCTATCAGGGCGCCCTCGGCGATCTTGATTCCGGCCTGATCGACAGCCTGGAGAGAGTCACCCTGAAAGGGGTCAGCCCCAATCTCACCTTCATTCTGGACGTGCCGGCCGAGGTCGGCCTGTCCCGGGCCAGCGCCAGGCGTGCCGGTAAAGGGGAGGGCGCGGACCGCTTCGAGGAGGAGGACCTCTCGTTCCATCAGGCGCTCCGGCAGGCTTTCCTCACCATCGCCCGGGCCTACCCGGACCGCTGTGTCGTGATCCACGCGGACCGCCCCGCCGACGAGGTCGAGGAGATCATCTGGTCGAGCGTGAGCGAGCGCCTCCCGAAGCTCGCCAGGAACATCACGAGGCCGCTCGATGTCGCGTAACGAGGCCGAGGCCGTCGAGCCCGATCAGCTCGAAGGCGCTCCCCATCCGAGAGAGCAGTTCGCCTTCTACGGGCACCGCGAAGGCGAGGGGGCATTCATCGAGGGCCTCCGCAGCGGACGTCTGCATCATGCGTGGCTGATCGGCGGCCCCCAGGGAATCGGCAAGGCGACCCTCGCCTACCGGGTGGCCCGCACCGTTCTCGATCCGGGCCGGAGCGGCAATCCGAACCTCGCAAACCTGGACGTGGCGCGCGATACGGGAGTCTCGCGCCAGGTCGCGGCCATGTCGCACCCCAATCTGGCGGTGCTTCGCCGGGCTCCTGCAACAGACAAGAAGGCTGCCTCCGCGACCATTCCCGTGGATGCGGTGCGCCGGGCGCTGAACATGTTCGGCTCGACTGCCGCCGATGGCGGCTACCGGGTCTGCATCGTCGACAGCGCCGAGGACCTGACGATCTCGAGCGCCAACGCCCTGCTCAAGATGATCGAGGAGCCTCCGCCGCGCTCCCTGTTCCTGATCGTCAGCCACGCCCCTCAGCGCGTGCTTCCCACCATCCGCTCGCGCTGCCGCCGCCTCCTGCTGCGCCCGCTGGAGGACGGCGACATCCGGTCCGTCATCGCCTCCCTCGGATCCCCCTGGACCGAGGTCCCCGGAGAGGTGGTCGATCAGGCCCTGCGGTACGGGGAGGGCTCCGTCCGCCGGACGCTCGAATTGCTGGATGCCGACAAGGTGTCCTTCATCGACCAGATCCAGAGGCTCCTCGCCGGTCTGCCCAGGACCGACACCAGGCAGGTCCATGCCCTTGCCGAAGCTCTTTCGAAGCGGGATGCGGAAGACAGCTACGAGCTCTCCCTGGAAACCGTCCAGCGTTGGGTGACCGACAGGCTGCGCGAGAATGCGGGCCTCGGCGCCGCGCGCCTTGCGCCTTTGGTGGAGGTGTGTGAGAAGATCGCCCGCATGGCGCGCGAGATCGACGTGTTCAACCTCGATCGCCGGCCTTTCATTCTTTCGCTGTTCGACGATCTTGCCGACGCGGTTCGGCGAACGGCGTAAGCCGCAGCAGCAGGCGGGTACAGGCGCGTTTCAAGGGTAACGACTTTAGGGTTTCCACATGGCCGACAAGCAGAAATTCTACATCACCACGGCCATCTCCTATCCGAACGGGGCTCCCCATATCGGACATGCCTACGAGATCGTCGCGTCCGACGCGATCGCCCGCTTCAAGCGCATCGACGGGTTCGACGTGTTCTTCATGACCGGCACCGACGAGCACGGCCTGAAGATCCAGCAGACCGCCGACCGGAACGGGACGACCCCGAAGGCCTTCGTCGACGAGATGGCCGCCAAGTTCAAGGCCATGGCCGACCGGCTCAACTGCTCCTACGACCGGTTCATCCGCACGACCGATCCCGACCATCTGCCGTCGACTCACGAGCTGTGGCGGCGCATGGAGGAGTCCGGGGATATCTATCTGTCGAAATATTCCGGCTGGTACTCCGTGCGGGACGAGGCCTATTACGACGAGAGCGAGCTGACCAAGCAGCCCGATGGAAGCTGGCGCGCCCCGACCGGCACGCCTGTCGAATGGATCGAGGAGGAGAGCTATTTCTTCCGCCTCTCCGCCTATCAGGACCGGCTGCTCGAACACTACAAGGCCAACCCGGATTTCATCGGGCCCGATACCCGTCGCAACGAGATCGTCAGCTTCGTGCGCTCCGGCCTGCAGGATCTTTCGATCAGCCGCACGACCTTCAACTGGGGCCTGCCGGTCCCCGGCGCCCCGAAGCACGTCATGTACGTCTGGGTGGATGCCCTCAACAACTACGTGACCGGTTGCGGCTTCCCGGACGAGAGCAATCCGCGCTGGCACTACTGGCCGGCGGATGTGCACATCATCGGCAAGGACATCGTCCGCTTCCACACGGTCTACTGGCCCGCCTTCCTCATGTCCGCGGGCCTGCCCCTGCCCAAGCGCGTCTTCGGGCACGGCTTCCTGTTCAACCGCGGGGAGAAGATGTCCAAGTCCGTCGGCAACGTGATCGATCCGTTCGAGCTTGCCGACACCTACGGCGTCGATCAGCTTCGCTATTTCTTCATGCGCGAGGTGCCCTTCGGGCAGGACGGAAACTACTCGCATGAGGCCATCGTCAACCGCATCAATGCGGATCTGGCGAACGACCTCGGCAACCTGGCGCAGCGCTCGCTTTCGATGATCGCCAAGAACTGCGAAGCGTCCGTGCCGAGCCCGGGCGACTTCACCCAGGCCGACCGCGACATGCTCTGGCTCGCGGACGGGCTGCCGGGGAAGGCGAGGGCGGCCATGAAGGACTTCGCCGTCCACTCGGCCCTGTCGGAAATCTGGTCGGTCGTTGCGGAGGCCAACCGGTACTTCGCCTCCCAGGAGCCCTGGGTCCTGCGCAAGAGCGACCCCGCCCGCATGGCGACGGTGCTCTACGTCACGGCCGAGGTTCTGCGAGCCGTCGGCATCCTGGCCCAGCCCTTCGTGCCCGAGGCCGCGGCCAAGCTGCTCGATCTGCTGGCGGTGGCGCCGGAGGACAGGGTCGTCGCCATGGTCGGGCCGGACAACCGGCTGGCCGCCGGAACGGCGCTCCCGCAACCTGCGCCGATCTTTCCGCGTTACATCGAGGCGGAGGCGTCCTGAACGCTTCCGCTTTGACGGACCTTCGGGTCTTCGGCGGAAGCGGAATATGTTCACCACCTTCATGTTCGCGACCGGGATCGAGAACAGCATCCCGACCATCAACAACGGCCGCACGCGCATCGACCAGATGGAGAAGTGCGGCCATTACGAGCACTGGAGGACCGATTTCGAGCTCCTCAAGGAGCTCGATCTGGAGGTCCTGCGCTATGGTCCGCCCCTCCACACCACCTTCGTGGGCCCCGGCCGCTACGACTGGTCCTTCGCGGACATGACGTTCGGTGAGATCGGGCGCCGCAACATCATTCCCATCGTCGACCTCTGCCATTTCGGCGTTCCCGACTGGATCGGCAACTTCCAGAACCCTGACTTTCCGGAGCTTTTCGCCGCCTACGCAGAGGATTTCGCCCGCCGGTTCCCCTGGGTGCAGCTCTACACCCCCATCAACGAGATGTTCATCTGCGCCACGTTCTCGGCGGCCTATGGCTGGTGGAACGAGCAGATGCGGAGTGACCGGGCTTTCGTCACGGCCCTCAAGCACCTGGTCAAGGGCAATGTCCTGGCCATGGAACGCATCCTGAAGGTCCGGCCGGACGCCATCTTCATCCAGAGCGAATCGACCGAGTACTTCCACGCCGAGAACCCGGCGGCCATCAAGCCCGCGGAGATCATGAACGCGAGGCGTTTCCTGTCGCTCGACCTCAATTACGGCCGCCGCGTCGACTCCGAGATGTACGAGTTCCTCATGGACAACGGCATGACCCGGGACGAGTACCATTTCTTCCTGACGCGCTCGTCCCTGCGCCATCACTGCATCATGGGAAACGACTACTACGTCACAAACGAGCATCGGGTGAAGGCGGACGGCACGACCACCGCCTCCGGCGACGTCTTCGGTTACGACGAGATCACCCGGCAGTACTACGACCGCTACAAGCTGCCGGTCATGCACACCGAGACGAACCTCATGGAGGGTCCTCGCGGTGACGAGGCGGTGAACTGGCTTTGGAAGCAATGGGCCAACGTCCTGCGGGTCCGCAATACCGGCGTGCCCATCGTCGGGTTCACCTGGTACTCGCTGACGGACCAGATGGACTGGGATGTCGCCCTGCGGGAGGAAAACAACCGGGTCACGCCGGTCGGGCTTTACGATCTCGATCGCAACATCCGCCCTGTGGGCCGCTGCTACAAGCAGCTGATCGAGGATTGGTGCGACGTCCTTCCGGCGCAGAGCGTCTGCCTCACGGTGCCCGTGGCGCGGCCTCAGGATTACGACGAGCCGCCCATCCGCCGCCACCAGGAGAGAATGCGCCGGATGCGGCAGCACGAAGCCAAGGACGATTCTCAACAGGCATCCGCCACCGGATGAGCCCCTCGGTAGACGAGGGGACCCGAACGGCTTTATGGGTGGATTTCCTCTACAAGGCGTCGGAAGAGGAGGGCGCCTTCCATCATGTTGATCGACAGCCACTGCCATCTCGACTTCCCTGACCTCCAGACCCGCCTCCCCGATGTGCTCGCCGCCGCCGCGGACGCGGGCATCGGCCGGATGGTGTCGATCTCGACCCATGTCTCGCGGTTCGAGACCTACCGGGCTCTTTCGGAAGCGCATCCGAGCGTCTTCTTCACGGTCGGAACGCATCCCCACAACGCCGCCCTTGAGCCGGACGTGCCGGCGGAACGGCTGGTGGAACTCTCGGCCCATTCCCGCTGCGTCGCCATCGGAGAGGCCGGTCTCGACTACTATTACGACAAGAGCCCGCGGGACGTGCAGCAGCAGGTTTTCCGCGCGCATATCGCTGCGTCCCGGCAAACGGGACTGCCGCTTGTCATCCACGCACGGGACGCCGACGAGGACATGATCCGGATCGTCTCCGAGGAGATGGGGCGAGGGCGCTTCACAGCCGTGCTCCATTGCTTCTCGTCAGGTGCGAAACTGGCTGAGGTCGGGGTCGAACTGGGGCTCTACGTGTCCTTCTCGGGCATTCTGACCTTCAAGAACTCGGAGGAAATCCGCCGCATCGCCGCCTCGGTGCCCAAGGACCGGCTGCTCGTCGAGACCGACGCGCCCTACCTCGCGCCCGTGCCGTTCCGGGGCAAGACCAACGAGCCCGCCTATGTGGCTCATACGGCCCGGGTGCTGGCGGAGGTCGTGGGCGTAACGGAGGCCGAGATCGCCGACATCACCACCGCCAATTTCTACCGGCTCTTCTCCAAGGCGGCCGAGGCAGACAGGCAAGCGGCGGCATGACCTTGCGACTGACGATCCTCGGCTGCGGATCCTCCGGCGGCGTGCCCCGCGTCGGCGCCGGCTGGGGCGCCTGCGACCCGACGAACCCGAAGAACCGGCGCCGGCGCTGCTCGGTTCTCGTCGAGAGGATCGGCCAGGATGGAACGACGAGCGTTCTGGTGGACACGTCGCCAGACCTCCGGGAACAGCTCCTGGATGCGGACGTGAAGCGCCTGGATGCGGTGCTGTTCACACACGAACATGCCGATCATGTGCACGGCATCGACGATCTCCGCCCGCTGGTCATCGCCATGCGCCGGAGGATGCCGATCTACGCCGGCCGCATGACGAGCGAGCTGATGATGATGCGGTTCGGCTACTGCTTCGAGACGCCGCCGGGAAGCGGCTATCCGCCCATTCTCGAGGCCCATCGTCTCGACGAGGATGTCGAGACGGTGATCTCCGGACCGGGCGGACGGGTCCATGCCGTGCCGTTCAGGATGATCCATGGCGACATCGACGTCTTCGGCTTCCGTTTCGGGAACATCGCCTATGCCCCGGACGTGAGCGAGATGCCCGAGGCCAGCATGCGCCATCTGGAGGGCCTCGACGTTCTGATCCTGGACGCACTGCGCTACACGCCGCATCCAACGCACTTTTCCGTCTCGGAGGCGCTCAGCCTCATCGAGCAGGTCAAGCCGAAGCGCGCCATCCTGACGAACCTGCACACGGATCTGGACTACGAGACGCTCCGCAGCGAACTGCCGCCGCACATCGAGCCGGCCTATGACGGCCTGCGGGTCGACGTGGATTCGTGCAGATAGGCCGGGATGTTCCGGCGGACGCGCCGGGCTCCTGAAACCGAGGACCGCCTTTATGAAAGGCCGGATCTAGACAAGTCCTTCCTGCCGCACATCAATTTTAGTTCCATAATATATCTTATGCGAATTACGTATAGAGGCGCGGGCACCTCTGCCCTGGAAGCCCGAGCGGTCCGGCATCTCGCATCGCAAGCCACCTGACCAGGACGAACTGCGGATCCGTTCCCGCCCAATCGAACCGACCTGCCCTTCGCTGCAGACAAGCTTGCACGCGACCAAGGCGAATTCGCTGGCGTTGAGCTGGGAACCGATCCCGGCGCTCACATGGCCTTGACGCCGACGGCGCCGGTCCGCTGGGCTTGCTCCCGCTCCGCACATGGAACTTGCCGAGCGCACGATATGTCGATAAGTCTCGACATATGGAATCAGAAGCAGTCATCCTGTCCCTTGCCGCCCTGGCCCAGTCCACGCGCCTCGAAGTTTTCCGGCTCCTCGTGAAGCACGAGCCCGGTGGGCTTCAGGCCGGCGACATTGCCCGCCAGCTCGCCGTTCCGCACAACACGATGTCGTCCCATCTGGGAATATTATCCCGGGCGGGGCTCGTCCGCTCACTGCGCCAGGGCCGCTCGATCATCTACCGGGCCGATCTGGCTCGTTTCCGGGAAGTGGCGACCTTTCTCCTCAAGGATTGCTGTGGCGGGCACCCGACAGTGTGCGCCCCGCTGATGGAAGACCTCATACCCTGCTGCCCTCCGAAGGAGCCTGCCGATGGCTGATCGCGTCTACAACGTCCTTTTCCTCTGCACGGCCAATTCGGCCCGTTCCGTTCTCGCGGAGGCTATTCTGAACCAGTTGGGCGAAGGACGTTTTCGCGCCTACAGCGCCGGCAGCCAGCCGCGCGGAACGGTCAATCCGTACGCCATCAACCTCCTGCGCAATCTCGGGCATGATGTTTCGGCTTTGCGCTCGAAGAGCTGGGACGAGTTCGCCGAGCCGGGCGCCCCGGTCATGGATTTCGTGTTCACCGTCTGCGACAGCGCTGCCAATGAAGCCTGCCCGGTGTGGCCAGGCCGCCCGGCCACCGCCCATTGGGGCATTCCCGACCCAGCCGCGGTTACAGGGTCGGAGGCCCAGATCGCCCTCGCCTTCGACGAGGCCTATCGCATGCTCCGGCGACGGATCGAGCTGTTCCTGGCGCTTCCCATCAGCTCCATCGACCATCTCGCGCTTCAGGAGAAACTGCGGGAGATCGGAAAGTCCGGCGCGGGCGCGGATAACGGTGCGCCCGCGGACATCGCGGCGAATGGGTGAGGAAGGACCATGTCCGTTTTCGAACGATATCTGACCCTCTGGGTCGCCCTCTGCATCGTCGCCGGCATTGCACTCGGCCATGCGTTCCCAGACCTGTTCCAAGCCGTCGGTGGACTGGAGATCGCCCGGGTCAATCTCCCTGTCGCGGCTCTGATCTGGCTCATGATCGTGCCGATGCTGATCAAGATCGACTTCGCCTCGTTGGGACGGGTCCGGGAGCACTGGCGCGGGATCGGCGTCACCCTCTTCATCAACTGGGCCGTGAAGCCGTTCTCGATGGCCGCACTGGCATGGCTCTTCGTCGGCTATCTGTTCAGGCCCTATCTGCCTGCGGACCAGATCAATTCCTACATCGCCGGGCTGATCATCCTGGCGGCGGCGCCATGTACGGCCATGGTGTTCGTGTGGAGCCATTTGACCAGGGGCGAGCCGCACTTCACCCTGAGTCAGGTGGCCTTGAACGATGTGGTGATGGTCGTCGCCTTCGCGCCGATCGTCGGCCTCCTGCTCGGCCTGTCCGCCATCACCGTTCCGTGGGACACGCTCGTCCTCTCGGTGGTGCTGTACATCGTCATTCCCGTGGTGCTGGCGCAGTTCCTGAGAGGGCGCCTCCTGGCGAGGGGCGGTGAAGCCGCCCTCGCCGGCCTGCTCCGCGTTCTGCAGCCGCTGTCGCTCGTCGCTCTTCTTGCGACCCTGGTGCTGCTCTTCGGCTTCCAGGGCGAGCAGATCCTGGCCCAGCCGATCGTCATCGCATTGCTGGCCGTGCCGATCCTGATCCAGGTCTATTTCAACTCGGGTCTCGCCTATCTGCTGAACCGCATCGCGGGCGAGCAGCACTGCGTCGCGGGCCCCTCTGCGCTGATCGGCGCGAGCAACTTCTTCGAGCTTGCGGTTGCGGCGGCGATCAGCCTGTTCGGCTTCAACTCGGGGGCCGCCCTCGCAACGGTGGTAGGGGTTCTGATCGAGGTCCCGGTCATGCTCTCGGTCGTATGGATCGTGAACCGCAGCCAGGGCTGGTACGAGCGCGGCCACGCTCACGCAAGCGCTCTTCGAAGCGCCGATCCTGCCCGCGACACCGCATGAAAAACCCGGCGCAAGGGACCTGCGCCGGGTCACGACCAATATCAGCACCGAGGGCAGGGCATCGTGAGCAATGCGCCCTGCCCTTCGATGCCGTCAGGCACGGAGCTTACTGCAGCGTCGCCGCAGCACGACGGCGGCGCGGCGCAGGCGCGGCAGCGGCTGCCGGCACAGCGGCAACGGCCTTCGGCTTCGCCGTGCGGCCCTTCTTCTTTGCCGGCTCGGCAGCCACTTCAAGCGCCGCAGCCGGGGTCTCGTCGAGGCTTGCCAGCTCGAGCTTGGCCATCTGCCAATGCTCTTCGGCGCGACCGTCAACACGGCCCTCCTGCTCCCAAATGTGATAAGCCCGCTCGCGGATCTTCTGCTCTAGATCGATCATCGTTGTGTCCTCGCTGGTCTCTGGCCTGACGTGTGATAGGTCGAAGCTCGGAATCGTCAGAAATTGCTTCGGCCTTTCTGTCAATTGGGAAAGCAGTGACTGATCCTGTCAAGCTTCTGCTTTATCGCGCGAATGTGACCTTTCTTCCGCAGCATTCTAATATAATTTCCTGATGTCTCCATAAAATCCTAGCGGCATCACTGCTACGCTTTTTGCATCGTTGCGGAACACCTGCGGCGGCTGGCGGTTGTAACTTGACCAATCTCCCACATGGTCGATTTGCGAATGAACAACCCAATGGGCAGCCGGTTTGAGCCTTCAGGCACTCCCCCGCAACGCCGGCCAAGCTCCATGAAGTCCTCCACCAAGGCTCGAGCCGCGGAGAATGAAAGGCTCGATCGGGTGGAACTCGCCCGAGGCAATCCGTCGGGCAGGCTGGTCGTGGTGTCGAACCGGGTCCCGCTTCCCACGAAGGACGGAACCTCCAGTGCCGGCGGCCTGGCGGTCGCCCTGGAGGGCGCTCTCAAGCAGCAGGGCGGATTGTGGTTCGGCTGGTCGGGCAGGACGGTCGACCGGGCAGAGAACATGCCTCACATCGTCGAGGCAGGAAACATCACCTTCGCCGTGCTGGACGTGCTGAAGAAGGATTTCGACCTTTTCTACACCGGCTTCGCCAACCGGGTCCTCTGGCCGATCTGCCACTACCGCCTTGATCTCCTGCAGATCGACCGAAGCCAGACCGAGGGCTACTTCCGGGTGAATCGGACCTTTGCCGAGGCCTTGGCGCCCCTCCTGAACGCAGACGATACGATCTGGATTCACGACTATCACTTCATCCCACTGGCAGCGGAACTCCGCCGGCTCGGGTGCCGCAACCGCATCGGCTTCTTTCTCCACATCCCCTGGCCGCCATCTGACGTCGCGAGCGCCCTGCCCTCGTACGAGCGGCTGTTGAACGGCCTCGCTTCCTACGATGTCGTCGGGTTCCACACTCCGCAGGACGCCGAGAACTTCCGGCAGTGCCTGATGCGCGAGAGGATCGGGTTTCCGGTCGGGAACGGCGAGTATCAGGTGGATTCCCACCGGTTCAAGATCGGCTCCTTCCCGGTCGGGATCGAGACGGATGCCTTCGCCCAGACCGCAGCGAGCGCCGAGCGGAACCCGGTGGTGCGGCGCATGCGCGCCAGCATGGGCAACCGCGACCTGATCATCGGCGTCGATCGTCTCGACTATTCCAAAGGCATCAAGCAGCGGATCGAGGCCTTCGCGTGCTGCGTTCGCTCGAATCCCGAACTGCGCAACCGCGTCGTCTACCTCCAGGTCACGCCGAAATCCCGTTCGGACGTGCCCGAATACAAGAAGATGCAGCACGAGATCGCCGAGCAGGCCGGCTGGACCAACGGCAATCTGGGCGAAGTGGATTGGACGCCGATCCGCTACCTGAACAAGACCATCGGCCACACCCAGCTCGCGGGCCTCTACCGCATGGCCCGGGTCGGCCTCGTCACCCCGCTTCGTGACGGCATGAACCTCGTGGCCAAGGAATTCGTCGCGTCTCAGGATCCGGACGATCCCGGCGTGCTCGTTCTGTCTCGCTTCGCCGGGGCCATGCATGAGCTCGATGCCGCGCTCCTCGTGAATCCCTACGACACCGAAGCAACCGCCGCAGCCATCGCGCGGGCGGTCGAGATGCCGATCGAGGAACGCAAGGAGCGCTGGAACGCCCTGATGATCCGGCTGCGCTCGAACGGAATCGACAACTGGTGCCGAAGCTTCCTGACTGCCCTTTGCGACGACCTGCCCGCTGTACCGGAAGGCGACAGGGGCGGCAGCGGCCGGCCTCGCAACCGGGTCGCCCATGCTCCGGGTTGACGACGGATCGCCACTTCCGCTCGGGGCCACATGGGATGGAAAGGGCGTCAACTTCTCGCTCTTCTCTGCCCATGCCACTGCTGTGGAGCTCTGTCTCTACGACCCGACCGGGCGGCATGAGACGGCAAGAATCCAGCTTCCCCAGAGGACCGACCAGATCTGGCACGGCTATCTGGAAGGCATCAAGCCCGGGCAGCTCTACGGCTATCGGGTGCACGGCCCCTATGAGCCGCGGCACGGCCACCGTTTCAATCCTCACAAGCTCCTGATCGACCCCTATGCGAGGCAGCTCCACGGCCGGATCCGGTGGCACGATGCCCTGTTCGGCTACCGCTCAGGCGCCCATCGCAGCGATCTGACGCCCGACCGGCGCGACAGCGCCCCGATGATGCCGAAATGCGTGGTCGAGGACCCGTTCTATCCCTGGGGCGACGACCGCCCGCTGCGCCGTCCCTGGACCGATACGGTCATCTACGAAGCGCACGTGAAGGGGCTGACTGCGCTGCACCCGGACATCCCGGAACCCGTCCGAGGCTCCTACGCGGCCCTGGGACATCCTGCGGTCGTCGAGCATCTGGTCAAGCTCGGCGTCACGGCCATCGAGCTGATGCCGATCCACGGCTTCGCGGACGACCGGTTTCTCGTCGAGAAGGGCCTTCGCAACTATTGGGGCTATTCCACCCTCGCGTTTTTCGCGCCCGAGCCTCGCTATCTCGGCGAAGACGGCATCCTCGGCTTCAAGAGCGCCATTCGGACCCTGCACGAAGCAGGGATCGAAGTGCTCCTCGACGTGGTCTACAACCACACCGCCGAAGGCAATCACCTCGGCCCTACCCTGTCCTTCCGGGGCATCGACAATGCGAGCTACTACAAGCTCTCACCCGATCCACGCTTCTACTGGGACACGACCGGCACCGGCAATACGGTCAACCTGGACCACCCGCGCGTGCTGCAGATGGTGCTCGATTCCCTGCGCCACTGGGTCGAGACCTACCACATCGACGGCTTCCGCTTCGATCTGGCGACGAGCCTCGCGCGCGAGCCGTACGACTTCTCCCATCGGGCCGGCTTCCTTCGGGCGGTCGGACAGGACCCGGTGCTGAGCCGCGTCAAGCTCATCGCCGAACCGTGGGACCTGGGCGGAGGCGGATACAGGGTCGGCGGCTTCCCGATGGGCTGGAGCGAGTGGAACGACCAGTTCCGGGACACGGTCAGGGCCTTCTGGCGCGGCGATCCGGAGCAGCTTCCGAAACTCACGCGGGTCATGACCGGCTCGCGCGAGATCTATGGGTGGTCCGGGCGGGCGCCCTATGCTTCCATCAACTTCGTCTGCTCGCACGACGGTTTCACCCTGCAGGACCTCGTCAGCTACAACGAGCGCCACAACGAGGCGAATGGCGAGGGGAACAAGGACGGCCACGGCCATAACCTGTCTTCGAACTGGGGTGTGGAAGGGCTGACGGAAGACCCGAAGATCCTGTCCCTTCGGGCGCAGATGAAACGCAATCTGCTGGCCACGGTCTTCTTCTCGCAGGGCGTTCCCATGCTTCTGATGGGGGATGAATTCTCCCGCAGCCAGAAGGGCAACAACAACGCCTACGCTCAGGACAACGAGACAAGCTGGCTGGACTGGCTGGCGGCCAGCTCAACGGACCCGAATCTCCTCGACTTCGTACGCAACCTCATCGCGCTCCGCCGCCGTTACATGGCTTTCAGGCGCAACTCCTTTCTCAGCGGCGCACCGGTGTCGGAGGACGGGCTGAAGGATGTGCACTGGCTTGCGCCGGAGGGGCGCGAAATGGGCGACAGGGACTGGGCGGATGGCGAAAGGCGCACCTTCGGCATGCAGCTCGGCAACGACGCGCCCGACGGCCACCGACTGCTGCTTCTGATCAACGCCGCGCCTCAACGGATCAAGTTCCAACTGCCCAAGGACATCCCGAATGGCCGCTGGATCCAGGTGTTCGACACAAGCCTGCCCGAAGGGCTCGTACGCGAAAATTCTTTTATTGTCCGGCCCGGAGGCATGTTCCCGATCAAGCCCCGGTCCCTAGTTCTCTTTCAACACGATTAGCAGGTGGGGGAACCGCGATGCGGCGGGTTCATGAGATGCCCTTCGGGGCGACGATCACTGATGATGGCGTGCGTTTTGCATTGTGGGCCCCGACCGCGCAGGAGGTTGCCCTGGTGCTCGACGGGGCCGAGCGCCCCCTCACCCAGGAGGATGGCGGCTGGCACCGCCTGACCGTGCCCGAGGCGCGGGCCGGAAGCCGCTACGCGTTCCGGATCGATGGCGGCCTTGTGGTCCCCGATCCGGCGTCCCGCTTCCAGCCCGACGATGTCCACCGCGAAAGCGTCGTCGTCGATCCGGCGGCCTATACGTGGTCCGACGGAAACTGGACCGGTCGCCCCTGGGAGGAAACGGTTCTCTACGAGCTGCACGTGGGAACGGCAACGCCGGAGGGCACCTATGCCGGCCTCATGGGCAAGCTCGAAGACCTGCGCGACGCGGGCATCACGGCCATCGAACTCCTGCCGCTCGCGGAATTCCCGGGAAGCCGCAACTGGGGCTATGACGGTGTCCTGCATTTCGCGCCCGATGCCGCCTATGGCACACCGGACGATCTGAAGCGCCTCGTGGATCGCGCCCATGCACTGGGCCTCATGGTGTTCATCGACGTGGTCTACAACCACTTCGGACCATCGGGAAACTACCTCCACGCCTATGCGAAATCGTTCTTTACCGAACGACACCAGACCCCATGGGGCGCCGGTATCAACTTTGACGGCTCGGATGCGACGGCGGTTCGCGACTTCTTCGTTCACAACGCCATCTACTGGCTCGAAGAGTACCATGCGGACGGCCTGCGCTTCGACGCGGTCCATGCCATTCTCGACGACAGCGAGAAGCATATTCTGGCCGAGATCGCCGAGCGGGCCCGTGCCGCGCTCCCCAACCGGGAGGTGCACCTCGTGCTCGAGAACGATGCGAACGAGGCTCGCTGGCTTGGGCGCGATGGCGGCCGTCCACGCCTGCACACCGCCCAATGGGACGACGATCTGCACCACAGCTGGCACACGCTCCTCACCGGGGAGGCGGACGGATACTACGTCGACTACGCAGACCGGCCCGTTGAGCGCCTCGGGCGCTGCCTTGCCGAGGGCTTCGCCTATCAGGGAGAACCATCGGCCCACCGGGATGGAGAGCCGCGCGGAGAGCCGTCCGCCCATCTGCCGCCGTCCGCCTTCGTCGGCTTCCTTCAGAACCACGACCAGATCGGCAACCGCGCCTTCGGCGAGCGCATCGGGGATCTCGCCTCGCCCGAACGGCTCGCCCTGGCCCGCGCGGGGCTCCTGCTCTCGCCCCAAATTCCCCTTCTCTACATGGGAGAGGAATGGGCGGCCTCGACACCGTTCCTTTACTTCGTCGACTTCGCAGAGGACGAGGCCCTGTCGAACGCCGTCAGAGAGGGACGCCGTCGCGAGTTTGCCAACTTCAAGTCTTTCGCGGAAGGCGGGCAGGACCAGATCCCGGATCCGACGCTGGAGGAAACCTTCACCCGCTCGAAACTCGACTGGCAGGAGCGATCCAAGTCTCCCCATGCCGAGGTTCTGGCCGAAACGCGCCGGTTGCTGGAACTGCGCCAGGCTGAGGTCGTCCCGCTGACCAAGACGCGTTTCATCGAGGCTCGCAGCTCCCAGCCGAAGCCGGAACTCCTCGATGTCGTCTGGCGCTATGAAGGCGGCACGCTGCGCTTCGTGGCCAATTTCGGCGAGAGCCCCGCCGAGGTGGAGGTTGGGAGCACGGGCTCCGCCATCTGGAGCAGTTCCAACATGGAACATGAAGGCGGGCGCGCACGTCTGCCATCCTGGACTGGGATGTTCATCAAGGATTCTGCCCGATGAGCGGACATGACGAGATCATCCGCCGGATCGCCGCATTGGTCGGCGTCGCCGACCGGTATCGGGACCAGGAGGGGAAGACGATCGAGACCCCTCTCGAGTCGAAGAGAGCCGTTCTCGCAGGGCTCGGACTGGAAATCGAAAGCGAGGCCGAGGCGCGCGATACGCTGGGGCGTGTCGAAGCCCTGAAGAATGGTCTCGTGCCCGCATTGATACCGGCCGAATCCGGGCGCCAGTTTACCGTTCCCGTTCGCGGAGTGACGAGCGGCTCCGTCGTCTGGCGCCTGCAGGAAGAGGGTGGCGCCACACGGGAGGGCCGGGCGAAGGTGACGAATGGCGCCGAGGGCGCCACGATCATGCTGGCCCCGCTTCCCTTGGGCTATCACCGTCTCCAGGTTCAGGCCGAGGGCCGGACGGCGCAGGCGACGATCATCGCGGCTCCACGCCGGTGCTGGGAACCGCGCGCCATGCGCGAGGGCGGCCGCCTGTGGGGCACCACGACCCAAATCTATTCCCTTCGCTCGGCCCGCAATCAGGGAATCGGCGACTATACCGACGTCGCCGATCTTGCGGCCGGTACGGGCGAGTTCGGGGCCTCGTTCCTCGGCCTCAGCCCGGTTCACGCCCTTTTCTCCGCCGACCGCACCAAGATCTCCCCCTACTCCCCCTCCTCCCGCCTCTTCCTCGAAACGATCTTCATCAACCCCGTCGCCGTGGCAGGCTTCTCGGAAAGCCGCGCCGCCAGGCTCCTCGATGATTCCGGCATGCAGGAACGGCTTGCGGCGCTGCGCGATGCACCGCTCGTCGATCATGCGGCGGTGTGGGACCTGAAGCGTTCGCTTCTCGATGCCCTCTGGGAGGATTTCCAGAACGGCGGCGATCACGCCGCCTTCGAAACGTTCCGCCGCAAGGGCGGAGAGGCGCTGCAGTCCCATGCCACGTTCGAAGCCCTCTCGGAGCATTTCCGGAGGGAGGAGCGCTGGTGGCTCGGCGACTGGCCCGAGCCCTACCGGAACGCCCGTTCGCGCGAGGTCCGGGCCTTCGAGCGCGACAGCGCGGACCTTGTGGCATTCCACGCATGGCTGCAATGGCTGGCGGATCTTCAACTCGGCGAGGCGTCCGATGGGGCGCGCTCGGCCGGAATGAACATCGGGCTCTATCGCGACCTCGCCGTCGGGGCCGATGCCGGCGGTTCCGAGATCTGGTCCAATCCCGAGCGCTTCGCGCCGGGCCTGTCGATCGGTTCGCCGCCCGATCCCTTCGGCCCCACCGGCCAGAACTGGGGTCTGCCCCCCTTCAACCCTCTCACGCTGGAGGAGCAGGGCCTGGCGGCGTTCCGCGCACTCGTCGCCTCCAACATGCGCCATGCCGGTGCGATCCGGATCGACCATGCCTTCCAGATTCAGCGCCTGTTCCTGATTCCGTCCGGCATGTCGGCCGCGCAGGGCGCCTACGTCTCCTATCCCTTCGAGGCGATGCTGGCGGTGCTGCGCCTCGAGAGCAACCGGGCGCGCAGCGTGGTCATTGCGGAGGATCTCGGCACAGGGCCGGAAGGCTTCTCCGACGCGATCATGGCCTCGGGCATCCTGAGTTACCGGGTTCTCTGGTTCGAACGAGAGGATGGCGGAGCCTTCAAGCGGCCCGAGAGCTATCCCCGCTCCGCCCTGGCGGTGTTCACGACGCACGACCTGCCGACCTTCCGTGGCTGGTGGCGCGGTCTCGACACCGATTTGCGGCAGACCCTCGGCGTCTACGATCACGATACGGCCGAAAGGGAGAGGGGAGGCCGCAGGAACGATCTCCGGCTCTTCCACGAGGCCTTGTCCGAACGAGGGCTCCTGCACGGCCACGAGGCTCCCGAGGAGCCTCCGCTGGAACCGATGATGCGCTATCTGGCGCGGACGCCCTCCTCCCTCGTCGGTCTGCAGATCGAGGACGCATCCGGCGAACTGAACCAAGCCAACCTTCCGGGGCAGGACCAGAGCCATCCGAACTGGAAGCGCCGGCTCGGGACCGATCTGGACGCCATCATCGCGCCGGGCAGCGAGCTTGCGAAGCTCGCCGCCGCCCTGGCCGAGGAAGGACGTGGAATCCAGCCACGCACGAGCACGCTCGCCTCTCCCCCTCCCCGCGCGACCTATCGGCTGCAGTTTCACAAGGACTTCACCTTCGACGATGCGGTCCGCATCGTTCCTTATCTGGCGAAGCTCGGCATCAGCCATGTCTACTCGTCGCCCATCCACACGGCGCGCCCCGGATCGGTTCACGGCTACGACATCGTCGATCACTCCCGCATCAATCCCGAACTGGGCGGGGAAGACGGCTTCAGGCGTCTGACGGATGCGTTGAAGGAGCATGGGCTCGGCCTGGTGCTCGACATCGTCCCCAACCACATGGGCGTCGGCGGTGCCGACAACGCGTGGTGGCTGTCCGTGCTCGAATGGGGCGAGCTCTCGCCCTTCGGGCGCGCCTTCGACATCGACTGGGAGCGCCTCGGCGCCAACCACAAGCTGATCGTCCCATTCCTCGGCGACCGCTACGGCGAGGCCCTCGAGAAGGGCGACCTGAAGCTCACCTACGATGCGGAGGAGGGCAGTTTCAGCGTCTGGCACTGGGAGCATCGTTTCCCCGTATGCCCCCTCACCTATCCGATCATTCTCGACAGGGCCTTGGCGGCCCTTCCGGCAGGACCAAGTGGCGGCAGTGCGGAGATGCTGGCGATCAGCGAGCGCCTCCGGACCATGAACGACGAGACCATTCCGGAAAGACGCGCGGCCTTTCCCGAGGAATGCGAAACGCTCAAGGGTCGTTTGGCTCAGGCCGTCGCCGGCACGCCCGAGCTCCAGCAGGCGATCGACCACGCCGTCACCTTCATCAACGGTTCGGTCGGGCTGCCGGAAAGCTTCGGCACGCTTCACCGCATTCTCGAGGCGCAGGCGTACCGGCTCGCCCATTGGCGGGTCGCCGCGAGCGACATCAACTACCGGCGCTTCTTCGACATCAATGCCCTGGCGGGCCTGCGCGTCGAAGATCCGGACGTGTTCGAACGCAGCCATGCCATGGTCTTCCGGCTGGTGCGCGAGGGCTTGATCCAGGGCTTGCGGATCGACCACGTGGACGGGCTCGCCGATCCCGAGGGTTATCTGCGCGCCCTGCAGGCCGCCGTGGGCCCCGGCTTCTATATCGTGATCGAGAAGATCCTGGAGCCCGGTGAGCCTCTGCGCCCCTGGCCCGTTGCCGGCACGACCGGCTACGACGTGCTCAATCTCCTCGATGGCGTGTTCGTCGATTCGACGGCAGCCGAGAAAATGGAGCAGCTCTATCGTTCGATGAGCGGCCTCGAAGGGCGCTACGGAGCCCTGCTGCGCGAGGCGAAGGTCGAGGTGCTCGAAACCAGTTTCGCCAGTGAACTTGAAGTGCTCACCTCCGATCTCAAGCGGCTGGCGGATTCGGATCGGCGGACGCGGGATTACACCGTCTACGCCCTCCGCAGGGCCTTGTCGGAGATCATCGCGCGCTTCCCTGTCTACCGCACCTATCTGGGAGAGGCTGAAGCGGTCCCTGAGGACCGCGCCCTTCTGGAGGAAACGATCGAAACCTCGAAGCGGCACAGCGTGCTGCCGGACAGGACCGTGCACGATTTCATCGCGGCCTCCCTTCTCACGGACCACGCCGACGCACCCGCCGTGGGACCGGATACCGAGCTCGTGCGCCGGTTCCGTCGCCGGTTCCAGCAGCTTACCGGACCGGTCATGGCGAAGAGCCTGGAGGACACCTTCTTCTACCGCTATGTGCGCCTCCTCTCCCTGAACGAGGTGGGCGGCGACCCGCACCATTTCGGGGTGCCCGCCGAGGAGTTCCACCGGATCAACCAGGATCGGGCGCGCTCCTGGCCCCATGCCATGATCGCGACGGCAACCCACGACACGAAGCGCGGAGAGGATGCGAGGGCGCGCCTCAACGTCCTTTCCGAGGTACCGGACCTCTGGGCCGAAGCCCTCCGCCGGTGGCAGGAAACCGTCTTCTCTCATGCCAAGGGCGACGGCGAGGCCCGGCCCGACGCCAACGACCAGTACCTCATCCTCCAGGCGATCCTCGGGGCGTGGCCCGTCGAGCTCCTCGACGAAGGAGCGGAGGCGAATGCCGTCGCCGCCTTCCGCGAGCGGATCGAAGGCTTCGTGACCAAGGCTCTCAGGGAGGCGAAGCGGCATACGAGCTGGGTTCATGTGAATGAAGCCTATGAGGCCGCCACCCTTGGCCTCATGCGGGAACTCCTCGATCCCGAAGCCTCGTTCCTGAGCGACTTCCGCCCCCTCGCCCGGCGTCTGGCCTTCTCCGGCATGCTGGCCGGCTTGGCGCGCACGATCCTCAAGGTGACCCTGCCCGGCGTGCCGGACATCTATCAAGGCACGGAGATGTGGGACCTCTCCCTCGTCGACCCCGACAACCGGCGGCCGGTTGACTACGATCTCCGGACGGCGGCGCTCGACGCCAACGCGCCGGCTGCCTCGCTGATGCCGCACTGGCAGGATGGGCGCATCAAGCAGCGGGTTCTCGCCGCCCTTCTCGCGGATCGCGCCGAGTGCCCGGGACTCTATGCCTCCAGCGACTACCAGGTCGTGCGACCTCATGGTTCCCTGAGCCGGAACGTTCTCGCATTCACCCGTACCAGCGGCGAGGAACGCCTCCTCGTCATCGTGCCCCGCCTCGTCACCAGGCTGATCCAGGACGAGTCTCCCCCTCTGGGGGCGGAGGTTTGGGGCGACACCAGCGTGCAGGTTCCGCCGGGGAGCTGGCGCAACATCATCACGGGTGAAAGCACAGAGATCGGCCAGAACACAACGCGAATCTCGGAACTCTTCACGGATCTCCCGTTTTCAGTGCTGAGGGCACAGTCATGAATATGATGGAACGGCAACGTACAGGCATGAAGAGGGAGGCTCCCTCCCCGGTCGAACTCGGCCCGCGGATCTACAATCTGTTCCCGCTTCTCGTGGGAACGGTTTCCGCGTGGACGGCGGAACTGCCGCGCATTGCGCGAATGGGATTCGACTGGGTGTACGTCAATCCGTTCCACGAGACGGGTGTATCCGGCAGCCTCTACGCGATCAGGGACCCCTATCGCCTGGATCCCCGATTCCGCGACGAAGGCGAGGACGACGACGCGCAGATCCGTCGCTTCGTCCAAGAGGCGGACGCTCTCGGCCTGCGAGTGATGGTCGATCTGGTGATCGGACACACGGCTCCGGACGCTCGCCTGGGACAGGAAAGGCCCGACCTTTTTCACCGCAACGACGACGGCGAGTTCCGGAATCCCTTCATCCTCGAGCCGAACGGCACAACGAACGGGGCCGTGCCGGGGGACGTGGCACAGCTCGATTACGGCAGCGCCCGATCGCGCGAGGCCCTGACCGAGTACTGGAACGGATACATTGCGCATCTCCAGACCCTCGGCGTGCGGGGCTTTCGTTGCGCAATGGCCTACAGGGTGCCGCCCCAGGTCTGGCGGGACCTTATCCGTGCCGCGAAGGAGCGCGATCCCCGATGCCGTTTCGTGGCCGAGACCCTCGGACGCGGCCTCGTCGAGACGAAGGCGACGGTGGATGCGGGTTTCGATTTCCTGTTCAACAGCTTCGCGTGGTGGGATCTCAAGGCGCCGTGGGCCCTCGAACAATACGAGGCGTTGCGCACGTCCGCTCCCTCGATCGCCTTTCCCGAAAACCACGACACGGGCCGCCTCGCCGCGAAGGCGGACGACGATCCGGAGCAGGTCGCGCGACTGCTGAAAGCACGCTATGCCCTAGCGGCGTTCTTCTCCACGGGCGTACTGATGCCGATCGGCTACGAATGGGGCTATCGCCGCCCCTTGGATATTGCCGCGACCACGCCGGCGCACCGGGAGATGACCGGAATCGACATTTCCGAGTTCATCACGGCCGTGAACCGGCTGCGGACCGAGTTGCCCGCGGCCAACCGCGAGGGCGCCCAGTGGGCGATCAGCGGACCGGACAACTCTCTGGCAGCGCTCATTCGCTACGATGCAGGGCACTACGCTTCGGCCGGCAGCGCAGTGCTCGTGCTGGCGAACGTGACGGACACCGAGCAGAGCGTCGATCCGGAGGCACTTGTCAGCCGCAGCGGCGGCGTGTTCGAAAGCTTCCGGGACATGACGCCGGACGCCTCGCCGCTTTCCTTCACGCCCGGGTCCGCGATCGTCCTGAAGCCGCTGGAATTCCGCATCCTCTCGGCCCGGCGCGCGATGCCGATGAAGACCCGCAGGCGCTCGCGCCAGCCCACCGGCGAAGGGCGCGTGATCATCGAGAGCGTCCTGCCCGAGATCGACAACGGCCGCTCGGCGGTCAAGCGCGTGGCCGGCGACGTCATGGAGGTGACGGCCGACATCTTCACCGACGGCCATGACAAGTTCAACGCCGCCCTGCTCTACCGGATGTGTGGCGAGAGCACGTGGCACCAGGCTCCCATGGCCTTCGTCGACAACGACCGCTGGGCCGGGCGTTTCCCGCTGGAGCGGAATGCCCGCTACCAGTACACCATCGAAGCCTGGCGCGATCCATTCGCCACCTGGCTGAACGAGGTCGAGAAGAAGCGCGGTGCGGGGCAGAACGTGCGCCTCGAAACCATCGAGGGCCTGCGTATCGTGGAGAAGGCCGCAGGTCTGGCGGAAGAGTCCGATGCGGACGCCTTGGCGGATCTGGTGAAGCGGTTGAAGGAGCACGAGGATGGCTCCGTCGCGCAGCTTGAACTGATGCTCGATGATGAGAACCGGGAACTGATCGACCGTAACGCCGAACGTCAGAACGTCTCGCGCTACGAACCCATCCTGGAGGTCGTCGCCGACCGCCTCGCCGCCCGGTTCTCGGCCTGGTACGAGATCTTTCCCCGCTCGCAATCCGGGGATCCGACCGTCCATGGCACCTTCACCGACGTGATCGGCCAGCTGCCGCGCATCAAGGATCTCGGCTTCGACGTTCTCTACTTCACGCCGATCCACCCCATCGGCAAGACCAACCGCAAGGGCCGCAACAACACCCTGACGCCAGCGCCGGACGATCCCGGAAGCGTCTACGCCATCGGCTCGGAGGAAGGCGGACACAAGGCGGTCCACCCGGAACTCGGCACGCTGGAGGACTTCCGGAACCTCCTTGCGGCGGCGCATGATTACGGCCTCGAGATTGCCCTCGACTTCGCGATCCAGTGCTCGCCCGACCATCCCTGGATCAAGGAGCATCCGGAATGGTTCGACTGGCGTCCGGACGGCAGCATCCGCTTTGCCGAGAACCCGCCGAAAAAGTACGAGGACATCGTCAATGTCCACTTCTATGGGGAGGCCCTGCCGTCCCTCTGGCTGGAGCTCCGGGACGTGGTGCTGTTCTGGGTCGAACAGGGCGTCAAGATCTTCCGGGTCGACAACCCCCACACCAAGCCGATTCCGTTCTGGGAATGGATGATCGCGGAGGTGAACAGCCAGCATCCGGACGTGATCTTCCTGGCGGAGGCCTTCACGCGGCCGAAGATGATGAAGAAGCTGGCGAAAGCGGGCTTCCAGCAGTCGTATACCTACTTCACCTGGCGCAACACGAAGCAGGAGCTGATCGAGTACATGACCGAGCTCGCCCACACCTCCATGGGCGAGTACTACCGGCCGAACTTCTTCGCGAACACCCCGGACATCAACCCCTATTTCCTGCAGACGAGCGGCCCGCCCGGCTTCGTCATCCGCGGCACGCTGGCGGCGACCCTGTCCAGCGTCTACGGCATCTACAACGGGTTCGAGCTCTGCGAGGGGACCCCGGTTCGCGGCAAGGAGGAATATCTCGATTCGGAGAAGTACGAGCTGAAGACCTGGGATTACGATCGGCCCGGGAACATCTCGGACCACATCCGACGCCTCAATCAGATCCGGCGAGAGAACCCGGCGCTCTGGGACTTCCGGAACATCAGTTTCGCGAATGCCTGGAACGACCAGATCCTCGCCTATGTCCGGACCACCCGCGAGAAGGACAACTGCGTCTTTGTCCTGGTCAATCTCGACCCGCGGAACCGGCAGGAATGCACCTACGAGATACCCCTGTGGGAATTCGGCCTGCCGGATCACGCCGCGATCGAGGTCGAGGATCTTCTGAATGGAGGGCGCTTCACTCTGCATGGCAAGAGCCACCGCATCGCCCTAGATCCGGGGGAACGGCCCGTCGTCATCTGGCGCCTCATCCCGCCCGATAGCCGGTCCCGGTGAGCGGCCGCGCATGTTCACCCCGGAGTTCCCGTTTTCGAAGCAAAGAAGTGAGCCATGATCGACCGCAGCGACACCGACTGGTACCGCGACGCCATCATCTACCAACTGCACGTAAAATCGTTCTTCGACTCGAACGACGATGGCATCGGCGATTTCGAAGGGGTGACGCGCAAGCTCGATTACATCAAGGATCTCGGCGTCACCGCCATCTGGGTGATGCCCTTCTACCCCTCCCCGCTACGCGACGACGGCTACGACATCTCGGATTACCGCGGGATCAATCCCGGCTACGGCACGATGCGTGACTTCCGGCGCTTCGTGAAGGAAGCTCATGATCGCGGTCTGAGGGTCATCACGGAACTCGTCATCAACCACACCTCGGAGCAGCATCCGTGGTTCCAGAAGGCCCGCCGCGCCAAGCCCGGCTCCGCCGCGCGGGACTTCTACGTCTGGTCCGATACGGACCAGAAATATCAGGACACCCGCATCATCTTTCTTGACACCGAGCCCTCGAACTGGTCCTGGGACCCGGTGGCGCAGGCGTATTACTGGCACCGTTTCTATGCTCACCAGCCGGACCTCAACTTCGACAACCCCCGCGTTCTCGACGCCGTCCTGGACGTCATGCGCTACTGGCTCGACATGGGCGTCGACGGGCTCCGCCTCGACGCAATCCCGTATCTGATCGAGCGCGAAGGCACGAACTGCGAGAATCTTCCCGAGACCCACGACGTCATCAAGAAGATCCGGGCGGCCCTCGATGCCGCCTATCCCGACAGGATGCTTCTCGCCGAGGCCAACCAGTGGCCCGAGGAGACGGCGCCCTATTTCGGCGACGGCGACGAGTGCCACATGGCGTTCCATTTCCCGCTCATGCCGCGGATGTACATGGCGCTCGCCCAGGAGGACCGGCACCCGATCACCGATATCATGCGGCAGACCCCGGAGGTGCCGGAAGGCTGCCAATGGGCCATCTTTCTGCGCAACCACGACGAGCTCACCCTCGAAATGGTGACCGACAAGGAGCGCGACTATCTCTGGTCCTTCTATGCCAACGAGCGCCGCGCACGCATCAATCTGGGCATCCGCCGGCGCCTTGCGCCTCTCCTCGACAACGACCGGCGCAAGATCGAGCTCCTGAATTCGCTGCTCCTCTCCATGCCAGGCACGCCGGTCCTCTACTACGGCGACGAGATCGGCATGGGCGACAACATCTATCTCGGCGACCGTGACGGGGTCCGCACGCCGATGCAGTGGTCTCCCGACCGCAACGGCGGATTCAGCCGGTCCGATCCGGCACGCCTGTTCCTGCCCGCCATCCAGGACCCGATCTACGGTTTCAACGCCGTCAACGTGGAAGCCCAGCTCCGCAGCTCGGGAAGCCTCCTCAACTGGATGCGCCGCCTGATCGCGATTCGACGCAACCACGACGTCTTCGGACGGGGAGGCCTGCGCTTCCTCTATCCCTCCAACCGCAAGGTTCTCGCCTATATCCGGGAGACGGAGGAAGAGAGCATCCTGTGCGTCGTCAACGTGTCGCGCTCGCCCCAGGCGGTGGAGCTCGACCTTTCGGAGCACAAGGGTTGCACGCCGACGGAGCTGACGGGCGGCAGCGCCTTTCCGCCGATCGGCGACCTCCCCTATCTGCTCACGCTCCCCGCCTATGGCTTCTACTGGTTCCAGCTCACGGCCGCACCGGCCGACAGGCCTCAGGTGCCCATGGCAACCTCGCCGGAGCTGTTTACCCTCGTGCTGACCGGCGGGACCGAGACCATCTTCAAAGGGCGCGAACGGGCTGCGTTCGAGCGCACTATGGCCCCCCGCTTCATCACCTCCCAGCGGTGGTTCGCGGGCAAGGGCAAGAAGGTCAGGGGCGCGAAGCTGATCGATTTCGCCACGATGAAGAGCCGGTCCGGCCGCGACGAAATCCTCCTGCCGCTCGTCACGATCGAGCTGGAAGGCGGAGAGCAGCAGGCCTACTCGATTCCCCTCGCTCTCGACGAAGGCCAGGAGGACGAACACCTCCTTCCCTACGCGGTGGCGCGGGTCCGGCGCGGGCCGCGGGTCGGCCTTCTCTATGGCGCAGGCTCGTCGGACAATTTCGCCATCTCCCTGCTCGATGCGCTCCATCGCAGCGATGAGATTCCAACCCAGGAAGGTGGCCGGATCCATTTCACGCCCACGGCGGCCCTCGCGGATCTCAAGGATGCCGAGATCGACGAGATCAAGCGGCTATCCGCCGAACAGAGCAACACGTCGATCCAGATCGGCGAGCACATGATCCTGAAGCTCTACCGGCGGCTCCAGCCGGGCACCCACCCGGAGGTCGAAGTCGGGCGCTTCCTCACCGACGTCGCCGGTTTCACGAACACGCCGGCCCTGCTCGGCTCGGTCGAGCACGTCTCGGCGGACGGCACCTCGACCGCCATTGCGATCCTCCAGCGTTTCATCCGCAATCAGGGAGATGCCTGGTCCTGGTCGATCGACACGCTCAAGCGGGAGCTCGATACGGCCGCTCTCGTTACGGATCAGGAGGAGACGAGCCTGGAGAACGTTCTTGCGAACTATCTTCAGACCGTTCGGACCCTGGGGCAGCGCACGGCTGAAATGCACCTGGCCTTCGCCACGCCCACCGACGACCCGGCTTTTGCGGCTGAGGAGATGACGGAGGACGATGTCCGCATCGCCGCCGCCGATGCCAAGGCTCAGGGCGAGCGTGCCTTCGCGGCCATCCGCCGTCTTTCGGGCAGCGCGTCGGAGACGACCCGCGAAGCCATGGAGGCACTGGCGGCGAGACGCGACGAATGCTGGACGCTGATCCAGCGTCTGTCGAAGCCACCCGTCGGGGCGATCAAGACCCGGGTTCACGGCGACTATCACCTCGGACAGGTGCTGATCGCTCAGAGGGACGTGATCATCGTCGATTTCGAGGGCGAACCCGCACGGCCCGCCGAGGAGCGGCGGCAGAAGGGCTCTCCTCTTCGCGACGTGGCTGGGATGCTGCGGTCCTTCGCCTATGTGGCGGATACGGCGGCCCGCAACGTGGAGCAGCGCGTGGTGGCCGACGAGACCCATCGCATCACCGAACTTGCCGAGGGATGCCGCAAGCTCGTGGAGGCGGCTTTCATCGAAGCGTACGATGACGCCGCCCGCGGAACGCCGATCTGGGTGGAGGACGACGCCACGAGGCGGAACCTTCTCCAGCTCCACATGCTGGCCAAGGCTCTCTACGAGATCAATTACGAGGCCGACCACCGGCCAGAATGGATCGAAACGCCCATACGGGGTGTGCTCTCGATCCTCGACCAGGCGGGAGACCAACCATGACCTCTGAAGTCGAGATTGCCGCAAAGACCGCGGGAGACCGGACCGACAAGGGCCGCATGACGGCCAGCCGCCTCAGCGGAGACGCGATCGATGCCGTGGTGAATGCGCGGCACCCGGATCCCTTTGCGGTTCTCGGGCCGCATGAGGTCGCCCCCGGCCAGTGGGAAATCCGCGCGATGATCCCGACGGCGCGAAGCATCGAGGTTCTCCCGTGGGAGGGAGACGCCGTGCTTTCCACCATGGAGCGGCGCCACGAGGCAGGGTTCTTCGTCGGACGGCTGGAGGCGAGCCGGCGCCCCGGCTATCGCCTGCGCGTCGAGACCGGGGACGGCGTGGCCGTGCGGTACGATCCCTATTCCTACGGTCCGATCATGAGCGACCAGGATCTCGTGCAGATCCGCGACGTGGGCAGCGACGCGCATTATCGCCTGCTCGGCGCCCACTCCATCACAGTGGGCGGGATAGAGGGCTTCCTCTTCACCGTGTGGGCTCCCACGGCCCAGCGCGTGAGCGTCGTGGGCGATTTCAACGAGTGGGACGGGCGCGCCCATCCCATGCGCCTGCGCCACCATGCGGGCGTCTGGGAACTGTTCATTCCCGAACTGCAGCCGGGCCGGCGCTACAAGTTCGAGCTGAAGGGGCCCGACGGGCGCCTTCTCCCGCAAAGGGCCGATCCGCTTGCCTTCGCGTCGGAGAAGCCGCCGGCGACGGCCTCCGTCCTGCGCAAATCCACCGATTACCAGTGGAAGGACCGCGCCTGGATGGCGGAGCGCACGGCGCAGGATCCGCGCAAGGCTCCGATGTCGGTCTACGAGTGCCATCTCGGCTCATGGGCGCGGGTTCCCGAGGAGGGAAACCGCTACCTCACCTATCGCGAACTTGCCGAGCGCCTGATCCCATACGTGAAGGAACTCGGCTTCACGCATATCGAAATGCTCCCGATCACCGAATATCCGTTCGACGGATCGTGGGGCTATCAGCCGGTGTCTATCTATGCTCCCACGAGCCGTTTCGGCACACCGGAGGATTTCGCCGCCTTCGTCGAAGCCGCCCACGAGGCCAAGATCGGCCTCATCCTCGATTGGGTGCCGGGGCACTTCCCCAACGATCCTCACGGTCTGGGTTACTTCGACGGCACGCATCTCTACGAACATGCCGACCCGCGGCAGGGCTACCACCAGGATTGGGGCACCTACATCTACAATTACGGGCGGCAGGAAGTGGCCGCCTTCCTGGTCGCGAATGCCCGCTTCTGGCTGGAGCGGTACCACCTCGACGGGCTGCGCGTGGATGCGGTGGCATCCATGCTGTACCTCGACTACTCCCGCCGTGCCGGCGAATGGGTGCCGAACCGCTATGGCGGGAACGAGAACATCGAGGCCATCGATTTCCTGCGGCGCATGAACGAGACGGTTTACGCCAACGCTCCCGGCGCCGTCACGATCGCCGAGGAATCGACCGCCTGGCCGGGGGTCTCCCACCCGACCTATACGGGCGGCCTGGGCTTCGGCTTCAAGTGGAACATGGGCTGGATGCACGATACCCTGCGGTTCATCAGCAAGGATCCGATCCACCGCCGCTACCACCATCACGACCTGACCTTCGGCCTCCTCTATGCCTTCACGGAGAACTTCATTCTCCCGTTGAGCCACGACGAGGTCGTACACGGGAAGGGATCGCTGCTCGGGAAGATGCCCGGCGACCGCTGGCAACGCTTCGCCAACCTGCGCGCCTATTACGGCTTCATGTGGGGGCATCCCGGCAAGAAGCTCCTGTTCATGGGCGGCGAGATCGCGCAGGAGCGCGAGTGGAATCATGACATCAGCCTGGACTGGCACCTGCTCGACGACCCCTATCATCGCGGGATGCACTCGCTGATCCGCGACCTCAACAAGGTCTATCGCGAATATCCGGCCCTCCACGAGCGGGATACCGAGGCGTCGGGCTTCCAGTGGCTCGTTTCGGACGACGCGGACAACAGCGTCATCGCCTGGGCGCGGCGCGGGGACGACGAAAACCAGATCGTGCTCGTGGTTTCGAACTTCACGCCGGTGCCACGGGAAGGATACCGGCTCGGAGTTCCCCTCCCCGGCTTCTACAGGGAAATCCTGAACACCGACGCCGGGCTCTATGGGGGCGGCAATGTCGGCAATCTCGGCGGCGTCGTCACCGAGGACACCGAGAGCCACGGTCACCCGTGCTCTCTCACGCTGACCATTCCCCCCTTGGGGACGATCATGCTGGCGCTCTCGCCGAACGACACCCCCGTGCAGAGTGCGTGATTGCGTGCGTCTTGCACGAATAATTCCGTGCCGGGGAGCATTCCCCGGCACGGGTGTTTCTCGGATGTGTGTTTCCTCAGCCCGGAACGGCCGTCTGGATCACGCGCGAATAGACGTCGCGATACTTGTTCGCGGACAGGTGCCACCCCTGCGGCCGGCTCATCGCGGCCTTTCTCATGGCAGTCATCTGCGGCTGCGAGCGGAAGGTCTCCAGACCGCGCTTGATCGCTTCTACGAAGCTCGTCAGCGACAACTCCCGGAACAGGAAGCCGGTCACGCCGTCCTCGATGGTGTCCGCCAGTCCGCCGGTGCGATGCGCGATCGGGAGGGACCCGAACCGCTGCGCATACATCTGGCTCAACCCGCACGGTTCGAAGCGGGACGGCATGAGGAGGAAGTCGCTGCCCGCATACATCCGGCGCGCCTCGGCCTCGTCGAAGCCGATGCGCACGCCGACCGAGCCGGGATGGCGGGCCGCCAGCGCACGAACGGCCGCCTCGAAGCGAGCTTCGCCCCGCCCCGTGACGACGATCTGGCCGCCGTTACTGACGATCTCCTCGGCGGCCGAAATCGCCAGGTCGACGCCCTTCTGGTGCACCAGCCGGGAGATGACGGCGAAGAGCGGACCTCGCGAAACGGCGAGACCGAAGGTCTTGCGAACCTCGCTCGCGTTCTTGTCCTTTCCGCGCCAGTCGTCGGGTGCGAAGGCACTCGCGAGATAGGGATCCGTGGCCGGGTCCCAGCTCTCGTCGATGCCGTTCACGATGCCGTCGAGCCTCCCCTCCTCCGCGCGGGTCTTCAACAACCCGTCGAGGCCGCAGCCGAATTCCGGCGTCGTGATCTCCTCCGCATAGGTCGAGCTTACCGTGGTGATGTGCGAGGCATAGAAGATGCCGGCTTTGAGGAACGAGAGCTTTCCGTAGAACTCGACCCCGTCCATCTGGAACGCGCCATCCGGAATACCGAGATGCGACAGCCGCTCACGCTCGAACAGCCCCTGATAGGCGAGATTGTGGATCGTCAGGATGCTCGGCACATGGTGCTCGCGCCAAGTGAGGTAGGCAGGCGCCAAGCTCGACGGCCAGTCGTTCAGATGCAGGAGATCCGGACGCCAGGACGGATCGCCGACCCCGCAGGCGATGTCGGCTGCGGCAAGGCCCAGCCGCGCGAAGCGGACGTCGTTGTCGCTCCAGTCCACCCCGTTGGCATCGCCATAAGGTGTTCCCTCCCGGTCATAGAGCTCCGGGCTCAGGAGGACATAGATCGTGAGGCCGTCCTTGGTCTCGGTCCGCCCGAGGTCGCAGGCGGGAATACCGCAGGTGCCTTCGAGGCGTCCCACGATCTCCAGGGGACCGACATCCGCCAGGACGGAGCGGTAGCCCGGGATCAGCACGCGGACGTCGTAGAGCCCCCGCAGAGCGCGCGGCAAAGCCGCCGAGACATCACCAAGGCCGCCGGCTTTCACGAAGTCCGAAATCTCGGACGTGACATAGAGGATCGATTCGTAGGAGCGGCCCGAGAATCTCGGACCGGAAGTCGTCGGGGGAGGAGCGCTTTCGGGCCCCTGGCTTTCGCGCACGTCTAACGTTTCGGAAGTCTCGTCCGCATCCTCGGGCATTGCTATGTCGAATAGGAGCGCGACCTCCCGTCAAGCCTGTCGCACTCATAGGGAGAGGCGGCATCCCAACGCGCAGGACGCTGAAAGGTTCCATCCCAAATCGACAGACTTGACGAGTCAGTTTGACGCAGCCGCAGGATTAGCCTTCGGCAGGCACGTTCCAGATCTCCCGAGCATATTCGCGGATGGTCCGATCCGACGAGAACCAGCCCATCCTGGCGGTGTTCAGGATGCTCCTGCGCCACCACTCGCCCGGTTCGCACCAGAGGCGGTCGACATCGCGCTGCGCAGCCCAATACGCTTCGAAATCCGCCGCGATCATGTAGGGATCGTAGCCCTTGAGCGACTCCACGAGCCCGCGATAGCGGTCCCGGTCGTCCGGCGAGAACTGCCCGGAGGCGATTCCCTCGAGCGCACCGCTCAGGCGTGGGCTGGCAGCGATCACGTCGTGGGCATCGAGGCCCCTGCGACGCCGCTCCTCGACCTGGTCGGCGGTCATGCCGAAGATGAAGAGGTTTTCCAGCCCCACCTGCTCGCTGATCTCGACATTGGCGCCGTCCAGGGTGCCGATGGTCAGGGCGCCGTTGAGCGCGAACTTCATGTTGCCGGTTCCCGAAGCCTCCAGCCCGGCAGTGGAGATCTGCTCGGACAGGTCGGCCGCCGGAATGATGCTCTCGGCAAGGCTCACATTATAGTTCGGCAGGAACGCCACCTTCAGCCTGTCGCCGACGACCGGATCCGAATTCACGACCCGCGCCACGTCGTTAGCCAGCTTGATGATCAGCTTGGCCTTGGTGTAGCTCGGCGCCGCCTTGCCGGCAAAGACCTTGACCCTGGAAATCCAGTTCCGGTTCGGCTCCGCCTTGATCGCCTGGTAGAGCGCAACCGTCTCGATGACGTTCAGGAGCTGGCGCTTGTATTCGTGAATGCGCTTCACCTGCACGTCGAACAAGGCATCGGGATCGACCGAGAGATCGAGCCGCGAGCGGATGATCTGCGCCAGCAACAGCTTGTTCTGATGCCGTTCGGCGGCGAAACGCTGCTGGAATGCCCCATCCTCCGCGTAGCGTTCCAGCCCGGCGAGCACCGTGATGTCGTCGAGAACCCGGTCGCCCACGGCCGACACCGCAAGCCGCCGGAGTCCCGGATTGGCCTGATGGAACCAGCGCCGGACGGTGATGCCGTTGGTCTTGTTGACGATGCGGTTCGGATAAAGCGCGTGCAGGTCCCGGAAGACCGTCTTGCGCAAGAGGTCCGTGTGAAGCGCGGAGACGCCGTTGACCTTGTGCGAACCGATGAAGGCAAGGTGGCCCATGCGGACGAGGCGGCCGTTCTGCTCGTCGATCAACGAGATCGAGGCGAGGCTCGCAGGGTCGAGCCGGCCGTCCCGGGTCACGGATTCGATGTGCAGCCAGTTGATCAGGTAGATGATCTGCATGTGCCGCGGCAGCACGCGCTCGAGAACCGAGACGGGCCACGTCTCCAGCGCTTCCGGCATGAGCGTGTGGTTGGTGTAGCTCAGGGTGCCGGTGGTGATCCGCCAGGCCTCGTCCCAGCCGAAATCGTGCTCGTCGACGAGAAGACGCATCAGTTCGGCGACGGCAATCGCCGGGTGGGTGTCGTTGAGCTGGATTGCGGCGTGGTCCGGCAGCGATGCAAGGGTGCCGTGCTCCTGCAGATGGCCGTGGAGCAGATCCTGCAGCGAGGCGGAGGTGAAGAAGAATTCCTGACGCAGGCGCAACTCGTGCCCCTCAGGCGTGGCATCGCTGGGGTAGAGAACCCGCGAGATCGCCTCCGCCCGGGCCTGGTTGGCCTGCGCACCCACGTGGTCGCCGGCATTGAAGACATCGAGCTTCAACGGATGCTCCGCGCGAGCCGCCCAGAGTCTCAGCGTATTGACACGCTTGCCGCGCCATCCCGCCACCGGCGTATCGTGCGCCACGGCGAGAACGGTCTCGCCCGCGTTCCAGGTGTGATAGGTCTTGCCGCTGCTGTCGCTGCGGCTTTCGACGAAGCCGCCGAAGCGAACCGGGTAGACGATGTGCGACCGCTCGAACTCCCAGGGATTTCCGCCCGCCATCCAATCGTCAGGTGCCTCCTGCTGCCATCCGGCCCGGAAGGACTGCTTGAACAGACCGTAATCGTAGCGGATCCCGTAGCCGACGGCGCGGACGTCGGTCGTTGCCATGCTCTCCATGAAGCAGGCGGCCAGGCGGCCCAGGCCACCGTTGCCGAGCGCGGCGTCGGTCTCGATGCCGCGCAGCGTGTCCAGGCTGATCCCCAGATCGGCGAGCGCCTCCCGTACGGCCGAGGTGAGGCCGAGATTGCCCATCATCTCGGAGAGCAGGCGCCCGATGAGGAATTCCATCGAGAGATAGCAGACCTTCTTGTGCTGCTCCTCGGCTTCCTTCGGACGGTTCCAAGCGTCGACGACCCTGTCGCGAACGGCCAAGGCCGTGGCCATGAACCAGTCCTGGTCGGTTGCGGTCTCGGGCGTCTGGCCGACCTGATAGGTCAGCTTGCCGAGGATTGCGGCACGCAGCGCGGCCGCGTCGTTCTCTGAAACGGATTCATACTGTTGATCGAGTACAATGGCTGTCGCGTCGTCCGAGCGCTCGGTCTGTGTCCTGCCATTGGCGCTTCTGTCTAGATCGAACATGCGCCTGCCCCCATTTTTGCTACATTGTTTCTGCGTTTCCTAATCCCGGCGGCAACCGTGATGGAACGTTACTTTCTTGCTTGCGCAGCCGAGATCGAAACGCCATGCGTCTTGTTACCGCTGGTCTGATCTTAGTCTGCAACCTGTTGTGAATTGGTAACAGAGCGACATGAACCTCAGGTGATCGGAATCAGGCAGGACTTGGCTTGACGTCCGGGGCTTGGGAATCGGAATCCGGGAGGCTACCCGGCTCAGGCAACGGCAAAGGTTCCGACGAGGCATCCTCGAACGCCTGAAGGACATGGAGATAGGATCTCTCCGCATCCGTGGCCTGCCCTTTCGTCCTCGTCGGCTCGAGAATGAAGAGGAGAAGCGAGCGGCCCGTCACCGTATATGCGTGCTCGAACGCGAACTTCTCGACCTCGGCGATCGCTCCCTGGTTGGTGTCGATCAGGCGCACCCACCGGCTGCCGCCGACCGCCTCCGGCAGGTGGAAGGGGACGACATCGTCGTGGGCGTTGAGGATCAGCAACAGGGTCGAGTCCGATCCGATGCGGCGGATGCCGGTTTCCTGGGCTCGTCCGTCCAGCAGGACTCCGAGGCAGCGGCCGTTCGGATCCATCCAGTGTTCCGGCGTCATCTCGTCCCCGGTCGGAGTGAGCCAGTTCACGTCCTTGACGCCGAGTTCCTGATCGAACTCTCCGGTGAGGAAGCGCCCCCGGCGCAGCATGGGCAGCGACTGGCGGATCACGATCAGCTTCTGCACGAACTCGGCCAGGGAGCGGTGGTCCTCGCCGATGTTCTCCCAATCCATCCAGGAGATCTCGTTGTCCTGGCAATAGGCGTTGTTATTGCCCTGCTGGGTGCGGGCGAACTCGTCGCCGGCCAGCAGCATCGGTGTCCCTCGGGAGAGGAGAAGCGTCGCGAGCATGTTGCGCATCTGGCGGAAACGGACCTCCCGGATGCCCGGATCGTCCGTTGCGCCCTCGGCGCCGTAGTTGTTCGACAGATTGTGGGAATGACCGTCGCGATTGTTCTCGCCGTTCGCCTCGTTGTGCTTGTCGTTGTAG
Organism: Microvirga sp. GCM10011540; assembly: GCF_042650665.1. Taxonomy (NCBI): domain Bacteria; kingdom Pseudomonadati; phylum Pseudomonadota; class Alphaproteobacteria; order Hyphomicrobiales; family Methylobacteriaceae; genus Microvirga; species Microvirga sp. GCM10011540. Next base: position 80,697 of record NZ_JBHSBQ010000012.1, read on the forward strand.
GAGACGAGGTCGTTCAGGGTGAAGCCGTCATGGGCGGTGATGAAGTTGACCGAGGCCCAGGGCTTGCGCCCGCGCTTGTTGAACAGGTCGGCCGAGGCCGTCAGCCGCGAGGCCAGTTCCGGCAGCTTGCCCTCGTCTCCTCGCCAGAACGCGCGGACGGTATCCCGATAGCGGTCGTTCCACTCGGCCCATCCCGGCGAGAAGCGCCCGACCTGGTAGCCGCCCGGACCGCAATCCCAGGGCTCCGCGATCAGCTTGACCTGACTGAGCACCGGATCCTGCCGGCATGCATCGAGGAAGCGGCCGTCTTCGTCGAAACCGTGCGGCTCGCGGGCCAGGATCGTCGCCAGGTCGAAGCGGAAACCGTCGACATGCATCTCCTGCACCCAATACCGGAGGCTGTCCGTCACCAACTGCAGGACGCGCGAGTGACTCAGGTTGACGGTGTTCCCCGTGCCGGTGTCGTTGATGTAGTAGCGCCGGTCCGGAGCCAGGCGGTAATACGAAGCATTGTCGATGCCCTTGAACGAAAGGGTCGGACCGAGCTCGTTGCCTTCCGCCGTGTGGTTGTAGACCACGTCCAGGATCACCTCGATGCCGTGATCGTGGAGATGGGCCACCATCTCCTTGAACTCGGCGAAAGCGAAATCGGGATTGGCGGCGTAGCGGCGCGTGGGCGCGAAAAACCCGAGGGAATTGTAGCCCCAGTAATTTCTGAGACCTTTTTCCGTGAGGTAGGAATCGTCGATGAAGGTGTGCACCGGCAGCAGTTCGACGGCCGTGATGCCGAGCGAGGACAGGTAGTCGGTCACGTCCGTGCTGGCGAGGCCGGCATAGGTGCCGCGGAATGCCTTCGGCACTCCGGGATGGCGCATGGTCATCCCACGCACGTGGGTTTCGTAGATGATGGTCTTTTCCCATGCTCTCTGGGGCAGGCGCTCGCGGCCCCAGGTGAAGGCCGGATCGATGACCCGGCTCTTCAGCATGAAGGGCGCGCTGTCACGCTCGTCGAAAGTCAGATCGTTCGTCGTCTCCATCTGGTACCCGAACAGGGCGGGGTTCCAGATCAGCTGTCCGACGGTCTGCTTGGCATAGGGGTCGAGCAGCAGCTTGTTGGGATTGAACCGATGCCCGGCCGTGGGCTCATAGGGGCCATGGACGCGATAGCCGTAGATCGTTCCCGGCCGCGCATCCGGGATGTACCCGTGCCAGACCTCATCCGTGTATTCGGGCAGATCGATCCGCTCGATCTCCCGCTGCCCGTCCTGATCGAAGATGCAGAGCTCCACCCTCGTGGCGTGGGCGGAAAACAATGCGAAGTTGACGCCGAGGCCGTCCCAGGTGGCGCCGAGAGGATAAGGACGCCCTTCGCGAATGCGGGCCCGGTTGACGGGAGGCGGAGCCGAGGGTCGAGTTGCCGCCGTCTTGCTCTTTCTGACTTCGAAATTCATGGAAATGCCTCGGACAGGGGATCAATGAACCTGCATGGTCACAACGTTCAGCTTGGCGGAAGGTGCCGTTGAGACAGGCACTCTTTGCGGAAGCTCGGTTTGCAAGCCGCGCAAGCTCCGCTCCTTGACTTGGCGGCCTACTGCTCCCGAGTATCGCCAAGAGCTGGAGGATCGGCCGATGAAGGTCTTTATTCTGACGGGGGCCGGCATTTCGGCGGAGAGCGGCCTGGGGACCTTCCGGGACAAGGAAGGATTGTGGGCCCGTTTCGACCCGATGAAGCTCGCGACCCCGGAGGCCTTCGAGCGCGATCCGGAAAAGGATCTCGCCTTCTACAACATGCGTCGACAGAATCTCCTTGCGGCATCGCCCAATGCCGCGCATCGGGCTCTCGCGCGCCTCGAAGCCGGCCTGAAGGAACGTGGCGGCAGCCTGTTCCTCTGCACCCAGAACATCGACGACCTTCACGAGCGCGCAGGTTCGCAGGAGGTCACCCATATGCACGGCGAACTGCTCAAGGTGCGCTGCATCGCGTGCGAGGCGGTGACGTCGTGGCAAGACGACGTTGATGTCGACACCCCCTGCCCGTCCTGTCGTCGCACAGGGGTATTACGGCCTCACGTGGTCTGGTTCGGAGAGATGCCGCTCTTCATGGAGGCGATCTACGGCGCCCTTCTCGAGGCGGACCTCTTCGTCGCCATCGGCACTTCGGGTTCGGTCTATCCAGCCGCGGGATTCGTGGCGGAGGCGCGGGCCGCCGGCATCCGCACCTGTGAAATCAATCTGGAACCATCCGACAACGCCCGCCTCTTCGACGAGAGCCGGTTCGGCCCTGCCAGCGTGACCGTGCCCGAGTGGGTCGAGCGGCTGCTCGCCTAGAGCTCGAACTGGATTGTCGCCTCGACTGAGGCTAAGGCTTGCGCCTGCGCAACGGCCGCCAACCATCAGGATCTCCGGATGAAGCCCTCCTCCGACATCTCCCGCCTTCTGGACATCATGGCGGCGCTTCGCACGCCGGGCACGGGCTGTCCATGGGACCTGGAGCAGACCTTCGCATCCATCACCCCCTACACCATCGAGGAAGCCTACGAGGTGGTGGACGCCATCGAGCGCGGCGATCTGGCGGATCTGAAGGAGGAACTGGGCGACCTGCTTCTGCAGGTGGTGTTTCATGCCCGCATGGCCGAGGAGCAAGGCGCGTTCGCCTTCCCCGATGTGGTCGAAGCCATCACGAAGAAGCTCATCCGGCGCCATCCGCACGTCTTCGGCGACGGGAAGGATCTCTCGCCGGAAGAGGTTAAGACCCTCTGGGACGCGATCAAACGCGAGGAAAAGGCCGAGCGCCGGGCTGCGCGGGAGTCGATGGGGGCTCCCGTGGAAGGCCATGAGGCGGGCTTCCTTGGCGGCATTCCTTCGGTCCTGCCGGCGCTGACCCGGGCACAGAAGCTCACCGCGAAGGCGGCCAAGGTCGGGTTCGATTGGCCCAATCCCGCGCAGGTGATCGACAAAATCCACGAGGAACTCGACGAGGTGAAGGAAGCCGCCTCATCCGGCAGCAGGGACAAGATCGAGGACGAAATCGGCGACCTGCTCTTCGCCGTCACCAATCTCGCCCGTCATTTCGACATCGACCCGGAAACGGCCCTGCGGCGGACCAACGCGAAATTCGAGCGCCGCTTCAGGGCGATCGAGCGGGCGCTCGATCAACGGAACAGGTCGCTTGAAGACGCGTCGCTCGACGAGATGGAGGAGCTTTGGGTCGAGGCGAAGGCTGCCGAGCGCGGAGCCGGCTCGCCCTCATAGGACGCGGGCGTTCGGAAAACGGTTCAGGAAGCGCGGCTCCTTGCCGGACCCGAGCCTCACCTGAAGGATCGTATGCCCGTTCTCCAGGGTCCGGCGATCGAGGATCTCCGTGTTCTCGTGGAGCCAGGCCAGCCCCTGCCCGTCCTCGGGTGCGACATCCACCTCGTAGCTAAGGCGGCCCATGGCCAGGTGCTCCTGGATGGTCGAGAGAAGCTCCGGGATGCCTTCGCCCGTCAGCGCGGAAATCAGGATCGGGCGCCGCTCGTCGTCCGTGCGGCTCGACGTGACCGCCAGCCTCTCGCGATCCTCGGGCGAGAGAAGGTCCGCCTTGTTCCAGACTTCGATGATGCGCCTCGTGTCGTCGGGATCGATCCCGAGCTCGCGAAGCACGACTGCCACATCCCCGGCTTGAGCCTCCGTCTCCCCGTGGGAGACGTCCCGCACGTGAAGAAGCACGTCCGCCTCGACCACGTCTTCCAGGGTCGCGCGGAAAGCGGCGACCAGCATCGTCGGCAGATCGGAGATGAATCCCACCGTGTCGGACAGGATCGCCTTCTCCCCATGCGGGAGGTCGATGGCGCGGGAGGTGGGATCGAGGGTGGCGAACAGCATGTTCTCGGCCAGAACCTCGGCCTCGGTCATGCGGTTGAACAGGGTGGACTTGCCGGCATTGGTGTATCCCACCAGCGCCACGATCGGATAAGGCACCCTGCGCCGGCTGGCCCGATGCAGGGAGCGCGTCTTGACGACCGTCTCCAGTTCCCGCTCGATCCGGGTCATCCGGTCCTGGATCAGGCGCCGGTCGGCCTCGATCTGCGTCTCGCCGGGGCCGCCGAGGAAGCCGAAGCCGCCGCGCTGGCGTTCCAGGTGGGTCCAGGAGCGCACGAGACGCCCCTTCTGATAGGACAGATGCGCCAGTTCGACCTGGAGCGTGCCCTCCTTGGTCCGTGCACGACGTCCGAAGATTTCGAGGATCAGGCCGGTGCGGTCGATAACCTTCGCTCCCCAGGCCTTTTCCAGGTTGCGCTGCTGGACCGGGCTGAGCGCGCAGTCCATGACCACGAGCCCGATCTCCTCCGCCCGGATCAGGGCCGCCAGCTCGTCCACCTTGCCGCTGCCGATATAGGTGGCGGGGCGGGCCGCCGCGAGCGGTGTAATCAGAGAGCGCACGACGGTCAGATCGATGGCCGCCGCCAGACCGGCTGCCTCGTCGAGGCGCGCCTCCGGCGGACGCGGATTGCTCTCCTCGGCTCCGCCGTCCCCCGAAACCGCGGACGAACGCCGCCGGCGGGTCATGTAAGGCCCGATCACAAGCGTCCTTGTGCCCGCCGCAACCTCTTTCTCAGGTTCGGCCAGCTGGACGAGACGATGTTCCCCCGGAGTGCGCGGTTCCGTCACCTCAGGCCTTCTCGCCTGCCTCGTCAATCTGATCGAACAGTTGAACGGGCTGTCCTGGCATAATGGTAGAAATAGCATGCTTGTAGACGAGCTGGGAGTGCCCGTCTCGACGCAAGAGCACACAGAAATTGTCGAACCACGTGACGACGCCCTGAAGCTTCACGCCGTTCACGAGGAAGATCGTCAAGGGAATTTTGTTCTTCCGGACGTAGTTGAGAAAGGTGTCCTGGAGATTCTGCGCGCGATCGCCCGCCATTGAAGTTGCCTCGCCAGCCCATCGCCGCCGGTCTTGGCTATGGGGCCGCCTATATGGTTGTCCGCATACGTGCGGTCGGTGACCGGCACACTTATTACAGGGCGAACATTACCGTTACGCAAGGGGGATCGTAGCCGATCTACCCCATTAGAGCATATTTTCCGTGGATATGGCCTAGCCGCCGATGCCCAGCGATTTCAACTTCCGATGGAGAGCAGACCTCTCCATCCCGATAAACTCGGCGGTTCTCGAGATATTTCCGCTGAATCGGGCGATTTGGGCCAGAAGATACTCACGTTCGAAGATCTCTCGCGCCTCACGCAGCGGCAGGCTCATGAGCTTCTCGCCGCCCGACCCTCCGGGCGTCGTCGGAACCAGGGTCCCGATCTCCGAGGGCAGCATTTCGGCCGTGATCGCCGCTTCCGGGTCGCCGGAACCGAGAATCAGCAGACGCTCGACGTTGTTGCGCAGCTGGCGGACGTTGCCGGGCCAGTCGTGCGACTGGAGCACCGCCATGGCGTCGTCCGCGATCTTTCGCTTCGGCAGGCCTGTGGCGGCGGAGATCTGGTCCATGAAGAACTCGATCAGCTCGGGCACGTCCTCCCGCCGCTCGGCGAGCGACGGCACGCGAATCGGCACCACGCCGAGCCTGTGGAAAAGATCCTCGCGGAACCGCCCTGCGGATATCTCGGCCGGAAGGTCGCGGCTGGAGGAGGAAATGATGCGGACGTCCACATGGACGCGGGTCGTGCCGCCGACCCGCTGGAAGTTCTGATCCACCAGCACGCGCAGGATGCGGTTCTGGGTCTCGCGCGGCATGTCGGCGATCTCGTCGAGATAGAGGGTACCGCCATGAGCCTCCTCGAGGGCTCCGACGCGGCGCCCCCTGCCCTCCTCGCCTTCCATGCCGAAGAGCTCGGCCTCCATGTTCTCCGGCGTGATGGTGGCGGCCGAGAGAACGATGAACGGTCCGTTGGCCCTTGTGGAAAGGCTGTGGATGGTTCGTGCCGTGAGCTCCTTGCCGGAGCCCGGGGCACCGGTGATCATGATCCTCGCATTGGTCGGCGCGGCCCGCTCCACCGCCTGGCGGAGCTGGTTGATCACGATCGACCGGCCCGCGATGCGGCTCGCCTGGACGGAGCGTGCCTTGAGGTCGCGGACCTCTCGTTTGAGGCGGGAGGCTTCGAGCGCCCGTTCGGCCACCAGCACGAGCCGGTCCGCCTTGAACGGCTTCTCGATGAAGTCGTAGGCCCCTGACTTGATGGCGGAGACCGCGGTCTCGATGTTGCCATGCCCGGAGATCATCACCACCGGCAGGTCCGGGTGCTGCGCCTTGATGAGGTCGAGCACCTGCAGCCCGTCGAGCCGGCTCCCCTGAAGCCAGATGTCGAGAAACACGAGGTGGGGACGTCGCGCCTCGATGGAGGCCAGAGCCTCGTCGGACGTGCCGGCCGTGCGGGTGCGATGCCCCTCGTCCTCGAGGATGCCCGCTACAAGCTCGCGGATGTCGGTTTCGTCGTCGACGACGAGAATATCAGCACTCATTGGCGCGCCCCGCGAGAGTCGGTCCGGGCGGCGGCGACCGATGTCTCTTCCTCTGCAACATGCTTCGTCTTTGGTATCCACATACGGACTTGTCCACCCCTGCCGGCAGGGTTGTCGACAAGCTCCATGCCCCCGCCATGCTCTTCCAGAATCTTGCTCACGATAGGCAGGCCCAGCCCCGTGCCGCCCTCGCGTGTGGTCATGTAGGGCTCGAGGAGCCGTTGCCGGCCCTCTACCGGAAAGCCCTTGCCGTTATCGGTCACCGCCAGGATCAGATACTCGGGATGGGTATCGTCCAGGACCACGGAGATCCTCCCCTGGCCGCGCTCCTCCTCGGGCACGGCCTCGATGGCCTCGGTCGCGTTCTTGACGATGTTCGTGAAGGCCTGGGAGAGAAGGCGGCGGTCGAAGGGCGCGACGACCGGCCCGGCCGGCACGTCATCCGTGAATTCGATCTCCGGATGCGCGATGCGCATCATGAAGACCACCTGACGGATTGTCTCAACCAGATCCTCGTTCCCGATGGTCGGCTTCGGCATCCGTGCGAAGGACGAGAACTCGTCGACCATCCGCTTGATGTCGTCCACCTGCCTGACGATGGTGTCCGTGCACTGGTCGAAGACATCGCGGTCGGTGGTGATGACCTTGCCGTACTTCCGGCGGATGCGCTCGGCCGAGAGCTGGATCGGGGTGAGCGGGTTCTTGATTTCGTGCGCGATGCGGCGGGCCACATCGGCCCAGGCGGATGTCCGCTGCGCCGAAACGAGGTCCGTGATGTCGTCGAGGGTGATGACGAGCTCCCGCACGTCGCTGCGTGCCTGCTCGGAGGTGACGCGGACGTTGATGGTCCGCTCCTTGCCGCGTCTCGTGATCTGGATCTGGCGCTGCATCAGGCGCTGGCGCCCGTGGCTCATCTCCTCCACCAGATCCGCCACCTCCGGCAGAACCAGGGTGATCGAGCGCCCCAGCAGCTCGTCCCGGCCGATGCCGAGAAGCGCCTCCGTGGAGGGGTTGACGATGGTGATCGTCCCGCCGGCATCGACGCCGATGACGCCGGCCGAGACGCCGGCGAGGACCGCTTCCGTGAAGCGGCGGCGGCGGTCGATCAGATCGCTGGCGGCGATGAGCCGGTCGTGCTGGTGGCGCAGCTCCGACGTCATCTTGTTGAACGTCTCGCCCAGATGCGCGAGGTCGCCCTCGCCGCGCCGCACCGGCACCTGAACGTAGAAGTTCCCGGTCGCCACCTGATCGGTGGCATGGATCAGCCGCCGGATCGGCGAGACGAGACGGTTCGCGAAGGTGAGGCCGAACCAGATCGCGGAGAGCAGCACGATCAATGCGATCAGCGTGAACATGGAGGCGAAGGCGATCTGGATGCCGGCCTTCTTCTGGTCGAGAGCGTCATAGAAGGCCATGCCCGCCTCTGCGACCGGCGGAAACTCGACCGCGCGAGGATCGACCTCTCGGGCCACGTAAAGAACGCGACCGCCATGGGCCTCCAGGGTCAGCATGGATCGGAAGATGTTGCCGTCCCGGGGGAAGATGCAGAGGGCGTCGCTGCTGTTGGAATCGTCGAGATCGGCGGCGCTCGGCTGCGGCACGCCCTCAAGGGGCTTCACCTCGATCCTTTCGACGACGGTGCCGTTGGGCTCCAGGATCATCGCCAGGGGGAATCCGAGGAAGACGGCACGGGACTGCATGAAATCCTTGAAGACCGCCCGGTCAGCGTCATAGAGGACCTTGGCGCGGTTGAGGTCCGCCGCCATGAGCTGGGTCTCGCGCGCCAGCGTGCGGCACTGCATCTCCCGGTAGGACTTGGCGATCTCCACCGTGTTCGTCATCAGCTCGCGGATCGAGCTGGTGAACCAGGGATCGAGCCCCCGCTCCAGTGTCACGGTCGCCACGATGGCCACCAGAATGGCCGGCAGTACCGCGACGAGGCTGAACAGGCTGACGATCCTGACATGGAGCCCTGCCGCAGCGGCACCCGCGCGGCGCTCCCGCATCAGTCTCTTGGTCTGCCACGCCACGATCCCGATCAGGAGGACGATCAGGCTTCCGTTCAGGATGAAGACCCATACGACCACGTCGTGGGTCGGCAGGATCGGTGTCGCGCCCGAAAGGACGAGGAATGTCGTGAGCGCCGAGCCCAGCGCCGTCAGGACGGCGACGGGCCCCAGCAGGCCGAAGCTCCGCTGAGAGCTGTCCGCCACATGGCGCTGTGCATTGAGGTCTTGGCTGGTCAAGACGGGCCCCGCAAATCAGGCGCCGTCGTCCGGCGCCTCCTTATGGGTGATGCACCAACACAACAGTGTGGTCAAATTATTACAGCTTGGACGACTACCGAGCCGAGCGCACCACGGACAGCTCCAGGTCCCGCACTTTCTTGCGCAGGGTGTTGCGGTTGACCCCCAGAAGCTCCGCGGCCCGGATCTGGTTGCCCCGGGTGGCGGCCAGGGCGGCACCGATCAGCGGCCCCTCGATCTCCCGCAGGATGCGGTGATAGAGGCCGGGCGGCGGAAGCGTGTCCCGGAACCCGGAGAAGTATTCCGCAAGGTGGCGTTCCACCGCGTCGGACAGGCCCTCCGATTCGTGCTGCCTCTCGGCCGCCTTCCCGGCCGTGACGGGCAGCGGCATGGGCTGGGCGTCCAGTTCCGCGTCGATGATCGCGCCGGTGATCGTGTCCTGCGGATAGAGCGCGGCGAGGCGCCGGACGAGGTTTTCGAGCTCGCGCACGTTGCCCGGCCAGCGGTAGCGCTTCAGCCGGTCCATGGCCTCGACATCCACCTGCTTGCGGGACAGCCCCTCCTTCTCCACGAGGACGAAGAAGTGGCGCACCAGGTCCGGAATGTCCTCGATCCTCTCGCGCAGGGGCGGCAGGCGCAGGGGGACCACGTTGAGCCGGAAGAACAGGTCTTCCCGGAACAGGCCCTGCTGGATGAGGACGCGCAGATCCTTGTTCGTCGCGGCGACGATGCGGACATTGGTCTTGATCGGCACCCGCCCGCCCACGGTGGTGTATTCGCCCTGCTGGAGCACCCGCAGGAGGCGGGTCTGCGCCTCCATGGGCATGTCGCCGATCTCGTCCAGGAACAGGGTGCCGCCCTCGGCCTGCTCGAACCGGCCGGTGCTGCGTGCGGTCGCTCCCGTGAACGCGCCCTTCTCATGGCCGAAGAGCTCGGATTCGATCAGCTCCCGCGGGATCGCCGCCATGTTGACGGCGACGAACGGCCCCTGACGCCTCTTGCCGTAATCGTGCAGAGCCCTTGCCACGAGCTCCTTTCCGGTGCCGGATTCGCCGGTGATCATCACTGTCAGGTCCGTCGGCATCAGCCGGGCCAGGGCCCGATAGATCTCCTGCATGGCATGCGAGCGCCCGACGAGGGGAATGTCCTCGTTCTCCACGGCAGGGTTCGGATTGGACAGGGCCCGGGGTCGCGACAGCGCCCGGCCCACCACGGCCACGAGTTCCTTCAGGTCGAAGGGCTTGGGCAGGTACTCGTAGGCGCCCCGCTCGGAGGCCTTGATCGCCGTCATGAAGGTGTTCTGGGCGCTCATGACGATGATCGGCAGTTCCGGCCTCAGCTTCTTGATGCGGGGCAGGAGGTCGAAGGCGTTCTCGTCCGGCATCATCACGTCGGTGATGACGAGGTCGCCCTCCCCTTGAGCCACCCAGCGCCAGAGGGTCGCGGCGTTGCTGGTGGACCGGACCTCGTATCCCGCCCGCGACAGGGCCTGGTTCAGGACGGTTCGGATCGCGGCATCGTCATCGGCAAGGAGAATCTGTCCACTCGGCATAGGCTTCAGCCTCACAAATCGGCCGCGCGACCGTCATTGGCGCGGTGCATCGGCAAGAGAATTCGGAAAGTCGTGCGTCTGGGCGCCGGATCGCATTCGACGATGCCGCCGTGGTCGCCCACGATCTTCGCGACCAGGGCCAGACCCAGCCCGCTGCCCTGCACCTTGGTGGTGACGAAAGGCTCGAACAGATCGGTCGCCAGTTCGGGCGGAATGCCCGGGCCGTTGTCGCTGATGCTCAGCTCGATCGGCAGGCTCAGGCGCTCCTGCGAACCCGGCACGTGAAGCCGCACGCCGGTGCGAAACGCCGTGCTCAGCGAGATCTCCCCCTCGGAGGCGTCGATACCGATGGCCTCGGCCGCGTTCTTCACGAGGTTCAGCACCACCTGGATGAGCTGGTCCCGGTTGCCCAGCACCGGCGGCAGGGACGGATCGTAGTTCTCGACGAAGCGGATGTGCCGGGCGAAGCCCGATTGAGCGAGGCGCTTCACATGGTCGAGCACGCCGTGGACGTTGACCGGCCCGCGCTCCACGGGCCGGTCCTCGCCGAACAGCTCCATGCGTTCGACGAGCTTCACGATGCGGTCCGTCTCGTCGCAGATGAGGCGCGTGAGGACCCGGTCGTCCTCGGGGGCGGATTGTTCGAGGAGCTGGGCGGCGCCGCGGATCCCCGAAAGCGGATTCTTGATTTCGTGGGCCAACATCGCCCCCAGCGCCGTGATCGAGCGCGCCGCGCCGCGATGGGTGAGCTGCCGGTCCATCTTGTCCGCGATGGTCCGCTCCTGGAGCATGACCACGACGCTGTCGCTGTCGTCGCCCAGCGGGGTCGCGAAGACGTCGACGATCCGCTCCGCGCCGAGTCGGGGACTGCCGATGTCGATCCGGTGCTCGCTGACGCTGGAGCCGCGCTGGCGCACGTCCTCCACCAGGGCCATCACGGGAGAGCCGAAGGGCAGGAAATCGCCGAGGGTCTGGCGCTGCATCATCCGCAGGCTCATCTCGAAGAAGGATTCGGCCGCCGCGTTGGCATGCAGCACCCGCTGCTCCGGCCCGATGGTCAGCACCGGAAGCGGCAGCGCGTTCATGATCAGGTCGTTCATGGCGATCGTCATGCGGCCTCCCGATCCATATCCGTGTAGAGGCTGCGCAGGAGAGACACGACGGTCCTCGGCTCCTCGGACGTGACGAGTGCCGTTCTGACCGCCTGCGGAACCCTCACCCCCGCGGCGATGGCCGCATCCGCGTAGGCCGCAAGGTGCTTGCGCGCATGGCGGATGCCGACCTGCTCCCCATAAAGCGAGAGCAGACCCTCGTAATGCTCGACGGCGATCTCGGCCTTGGCCTCGGAAGACGGCTCGGGAAGGCTCCTGCCCTGCAGCGCGGAACCGATCTGCCCGACGAGCCACGGACGGCCGACCGCCGAGCGGCCGATCATCACGGCGGCAGCGCCCGAAGCGGCCAAACAGGCGCGGGCATCCTCCAGGGTGCCGATATCGCCATTGGCGATGACCGGAATTCCGACGGCCCGGACCACGGGCGCGATGGCGGTCCAGTCGGCCCGCCCCTTATAGAATTGCTGCCGCGTCCGCCCGTGGACGGTGACCGCCTTCACGCCCAGCGCCTCCGCCCGGCGGGCGAGTTCGGGGGCGTTGATGCTCCTGTCGTCCCACCCGAGACGCATCTTGACCGTAACCGGAACGCCGGCCGCCTTCACCGTCGCCTCGATGAGGCGGCAGGCATGGTCCAGATCCCGCATCAGGGCCGATCCGGCATAGCCGCCGATCACCCGCTTGGCGGGGCAGCCCATGTTGATGTCGATGATCCGCGCCCCGGCGTCTTCGGCCACCCGGACGGCGCGGGCCATCCAGGCCGGGTCGCAGCCGGCGAGCTGAACCACATGAGGCTCGATTCCCGCGCCCTCCGCCCGCAGCTGCGCCTCGTCCGAGCCCTTTACGAGCTCGTCCGACGCGACCATTTCCGACACGACGAGGCCCGCCCCCAGACGCTTCGCAATGCGCCGGAAGACCACGTCCGTGACCCCGGACAGGGGCGCCAGCACGGTCGCCGGGTCGACCCTGACCGGACCGACGTCGAAACCCGTTGCGCCTAATTTTTGATCACTTCTCATTCTGCCTAATCAATAGCCAAAAGTGCGACGAGCACAAGTCCCTGCGGAAACCTGTCCCACCCGGCGAAGCCACACGTTTTCGGGAGTTCCGGGTTTGCCTTCTCAGGCTTCGGTGCGTAGGAGTGCGCAGGTCACGGAGAACCTCCCTGCATGTCAGTCGTCGCCCTCATCGTTGCCGCCGGACGGGGATCCAGAGCCGGTGAAGGGGCTCCCAAGCAATACCGCCCCCTCGCCGGACAGCCTGTCCTCACGCGGACGCTGCGGGCCTTCCTCGCTCATCCCGAGATCGATCATACGGCCGTGGTGATAGATCCCGATGACGAGGATCTCTACCGGGCAAGCGTCGAAAGGCTGGAGCCGGACCTGACCGGCCGCCTGCTCCCGGTCGCCTATGGCGGCGAAACCCGGCAGGATTCGGTCAGGAACGGCCTCGAAGCCCTGGCGACCACCGGGGCCGAGACCGTCCTCATTCACGATGCGGCCCGCCCCTTCGTCAGTGCGGGCCTGATCGGCAGGGCCATCGAAGCCGGCCGCTCCGGCGCGAGCGTTCCGGGCGTTCCGGTTACCGACACGATCAAGGTCACCGGCGCGCGCGGCGAGGTCGTTTCCACCCCGGATCGCTCGACGCTGCGGGCGGTCCAGACGCCCCAGGCCTTCCCGCTCGACCTCGTCATCGGGATCCATCGCAAGGCCGCCGCCGCAAACCTCCACGCCTTCACCGACGACGGAGCCCTGGCGGAATGGGCCGGGCTTGCCGTTCAGGTGTTCGACGGGGACCGGGACAACGTCAAAATCACCCATCCGGCCGATTTCACCGAGGCCGAGAGGCGCCTGAAAGGCCACAGCATGACTTTCGTAACCCGCCTCGGCACCGGCTTCGACGTCCATGCCTTCGCGGAGGGCGACCATGTCTGGCTTGGGGGAATCCGGGTGCCGCACGATCGCGGCGTGCTGGCCCATTCCGACGGCGATGTGGTTCTGCACGCCCTCACCGATGCGGTGCTCGGGGCTCTCGCCGACGGCGATATCGGCACCCACTTCCCGCCGAGCGACCCGCAATGGAAAGGCGCGTCCTCCGACCGTTTCCTGGCCCACGCGGCGGGGCTGGTCAGGGCGCGCGGCGGATTGATCGACCACCTCGACACGACCCTCCTGTGCGAAAAGCCCCGCCTCGGCCCCCACCGCGAGGCGATGCGCGCGCGGATCGCGGAGATCGCGGGTTTGCGCCTCGATCAGGTCTCCCTCAAGGCGACGACCACCGAGAAGCTCGGCTTCACCGGCCGCAGCGAGGGCATCGCGGCGCAGGCCGCCGCCACCATCCGCCTGCCGGAGGTTGAATCATGACACCCGACCTGAAGACGCGCGCTGCCGCTCTGCTGAAGTCGTACCAGGCCCAGGGATTGAAGATCGCGACGGCGGAGTCCTGCACCGGCGGCCTCGTCGCCGCCCTCCTGACCGAGATCGCCGGCTCGTCGGCGGTGGTCGAACGCGGTTTCGTCACCTATTCCAACGAGGCCAAGACGGAGCTGATCGGCGTTCCCGCCGACCTCATCGCCGCCAACGGGGCGGTGAGCGGTCCCGTGGCGCGGGCCATGGCCGAGGGTGCCCTGGCACATTCCCGGGCGGACGTGGCCGTGGCGATCACCGGAATTGCCGGACCCGGCGGGGGCAGCGCGGCGAAGCCGGTCGGCCTCGTCCACTTTGCTGTGACCCGCAAGGGCGCCGCAACGATCCACCTGGAGCGGCACTACGGCGATCTCGGGCGGGAAAAGGTTCGGGCGCGCGCCGTCGAGGAGGCTCTCGGCCTCCTGGAGCAGGCCCTCGGCTGATCAGGCGCGGGCGGGGGACGGTTCGCCGTAGACGACTTCCGCCCTTTCTTCAAAGGCTTCCGCGAATTTCCTGAACGCCTTGTCGAAGACCGAGCCCATCAGAAGCCCGAGAGCGAAGCTCTTGAATTCGTAGTTGATGTAGAATTCGACGTCGCAGCCGGTCGGGGTCTGCCGGAAGGTCCAGCGGTTTTCGAGATATTTGAACGGTCCGTCCACATACTCGACCGCGATCTTCAGGCGCGGATGATCGAGGGTCACCCGGCTGGTGAAACTCTCGCGAATGGCCTTGTAGCCCACGGTCATGGAGGCGACGAGCGTCTCGATCCCGTCCCCGCTCTGAGCCTTGCGCAGAACGCGCAGGTCTTCGCAGAGCGGCAGGAACTCGGGATAGCGCTCCACGTCGGCCACGAGGGCGAACATTTGATCCGGGCTGTGCCTCACGGGTCGTGTGGTGCGAAAGGTCGGCATTCAGGCGGCCCCTCGGTAAGAAACAAGTTCGGCCTCTAGGGCCGGGATTTCGGTGCGCGAGCGCAGGATATAAACGCGCTGCCGGGCTCTTAGTCGCTCCAGGAGACGCGCCGTCTTGCCGCGCATCCGGTCGGGATAGGACCAGACCCAGCGCATGAAGGACCAGTCGAAGCGCTCCACGCAGCCTGGGCCCAGGTCGCCCCGGACGCGGCCGTAATTCTTCGCCACGCGCCACGCAACGCCGGTCAGGCAGCGCCACCGGGGAATGTCGAGCCATACGATGTCGGTGGCGCGAGGCACCCGGATATCGAAGGTGCTGGAGTAGTTCCCGTCCATGACCCAGGCAGGACGGGACGCGAGCTGCGCGACCTTCTCCCGCCACTCCGCCCGGGATGGCATGATCCAATCAGGACCGAAATATTCCCGGTCCAGATGGATCAGGGGCAGGTCGAGCCGCTCGGCGATACGCCGGGCCAGGGTGCTCTTGCCCGCGCCGGGACTGCCGATGACGAGGATGCGCCGCATCGTCACCCGTCGATCAGGCGAGCTTGACGAGACGCGCCGCCTTCAGCTTGGCGAAATCCTCGCCCGCATGGTGAGAAGAGCGCGTCAGCGGGGTCGAGGAGACCAGCAGGAAGCCCTTGGCGTAGGCCGTGGTTTCGAAGGCCTTGAACTCGTCCGGCGTGACGAAGCGGATCACCGGGTGGTGCTTGCGGGTCGGCTGCAGGTATTGGCCGATGGTCATGAAGTCCACATCCGCCGAGCGCAGGTCGTCCATCAGCTGGAGCACCTCGTTCCTCTCCTCGCCCAGGCCGACCATGATGCCGGACTTGGTGAAGATGGTGGGATCGAGCTCCTTCACCTGCTGGAGCAGGCGGATCGAGTGGAAGTAGCGGGCCCCCGGCCGCACCTTCAGGTACTTGGACGGCACGGTTTCGAGATTGTGGTTGAACACGTCGGGCTTGGCCGCGACCACCACTTCCAGCGCGCCGGGCTTGCGCAGGAAGTCCGGCGTCAGGATCTCGATGGTGGTCTTCGGGGAGCGGGCGCGGATGGCGTGGATCACGTCGGCGAAGTGCTGGGCGCCGCCGTCGGCGAGGTCGTCCCGGTCCACGGAGGTGATGACCACGTGCTCCAGGCCAAGCTTCTCCACGGCCTTCGCCACGTTCTCGGGCTCGAGCGGATCCAGGGCCTGGGGCATGCCGGTCTTCACGTTGCAGAAGGCGCAGGCCCTCGTGCAGGTGTCGCCCATGATCATGAAGGTCGCGTGCTTCTTCTCCCAGCACTCGCCGATATTGGGGCAGCCCGCCTCTTCGCAGACGGTGACGAGCTTGTTCTCGCGCACGATCTTGTTGGTCTCGGCCCATTTGGGTGAGCCCGGCGCCTTCACGCGGATCCAGTCGGGCTTACGCTGCTGGACGGGCTGGTCCGGCCGGTGCGCCTTTTCCGGATGGCGGGGACGGCTGTCCCGGTTGAGGATATCGAGAACGACGGCCATGAAGCTTGACCCTTGCGGCGAGGCGACGACGCCTCCTGTCTGTTGGGCATGACTTAAGGGTTTTGGCGCCGCTTCGCAAACCCTGCGGCGATCACGAGATGGATTTGCCTTAACGCTCCATCGCCTATCGCCCGAGGGGGCGACGGGCGGAAGGGAGGTGGGCCGGCATCTCGCCACGGGGTCGGACGAGGCCGGAATCCGGCCGAGCCGCTCCAGCGCGCCTCGGACACGGACCTTCGGCGGAGCTGGGGCAGTCCTATGGACGGACTTTAGTCTGATTCTGCATTTTCGGCGGCAAATCTTGCCCCGGACGGACGGCTCTACCCATGAATAGGTAGGAATTTCGCAAGCACACCAAATATACGACACAATTACTTTTGTTTTGCGCCAAGTTTTGAACACAAGCTCTGCAGTCATGAACCCGATGGCCTGAATAAGCAATCATCTGTCCGCCATTAGCAAGACACGGCACCTTCGCCGTTTGTATCAAATTCACGTTCCTTGGCGCTCAGCCAATAGAACTCCCCGCCAGCCCGGCCCACCAAGAGTAATTTATAGTACAGTTCCAAAGCGTGGGCCGACCCAGCAGAATTCTCTGCGGCTATACTTCAAGCAAACTCCCTAGCAATTAGGGAGAACGAAGGGGCATGCCCATGACCTTCTCCGCTTCTCAATGGCGTCCGACCAGCTATGACAACGACACGTTCGTCATGGACAACTACGCTTTCATGGTCAGCGCCGAGCGCGACTACAGCTTCAGGTACAACCCCACCAGCGACATCTACCGCTTCGAAGTGCGTGACGGCGACCAGTTCTCCTCCTCGCGCTTCACCGACGTGGCCGGCTCGGAGCGTTCCGAGATCAGCCAGTCCCTGCGCCAGTCCATCG